>NZ_JBFRCY010000585.1:0-3015 GCF_052113305.1 Terriglobus sp. YAF25 | reverse complement strand
CCGCACCGAGGACGACGCCACGGAGTACGGCTGCTCCCCGCACCCTGGTCACCAGCGGCGGACTGGGCACGATGGGCTTCGCGTTGCCTGCCGCCATCGGCGCCAAGATGGCAGCCCCCGAGAAGGATGTATGGGTGATCGCCGGTGACGGCGGTTTCCAGATGACGGCCGCAGAGCTCTCCACCATCGTGCAGGAAAAGCTGCACATCAATATCGCGGTCATCAATAACGGGTTTCTCGGCATGGTGCGTCAGTGGCAGGAGGCCTTCTACGACAAGAACTATTCCTGCTCACCGATCCTGTCGCCGGACTTCGTGAAACTGGCCGATGCGCATGGCATTCCCGCGGCGCACATCACGCAGCGCAAGGAAGTCACGCCGATCGTCACCAAAGCGCGTACCGGCTCCACTCCGTTCCTGATCAACTTCTCGGTTGAGAAGGAAGACGGCGTGTACCCGATGATCGCCCCCGGAAGCGCTCTGCATGAGATGGTGCGCCGTCCGAACCCGCTGATCGAAACGGCGGAGGACTAATGACAAGGACGCCGATCTGTTCTCTCGCCGTTCTGTTGGCCGTTGGATTGGCCGGATGTAATTCGGCACCGAAAACCGCGCCGGCTCCTTCGGAGCCGGCCAAACCCGCCGTCACTTACCCGGCACGCCCCACTGTTCCTACCCCATCGTTCACGCTGTTTCACTTCGATAACGACACGGCAACGCTGGTCGTAAAGGAAGATGCAACGGATGACGAGATCGAATCGCTGGTCTGGCAAGTCCGTGACGCCGCGCGCTCCAATACGCTGCCGGCTCTAAAGATCAAGCCCCCAAAGGGCAATGACTTCCGTGCGCATATCTATCGCGGTAAGAAGTGTGCCGCAGAAAAGTATGCTCCGGGGGAACCGCCCTGTGGCGGCAGCTACCACGCGGCTGGTGACTACACACTCTCCAAGCTTCCATCCAAGCTATGGGACCGTGGCGTTCTGCATGCCTCCGGCGACAAAGAGATCGAACTCTGGGACACCGACGCGCCCTACACCGCAACGAAATAGCCAGGAAAGAAGATCAGATGCTGCATACCTTTATTGCACTTGTTGACGACAAGCCGGGCGCGTTGACGCGCGTGGCTTCCCTCTTTCGCCGCCTTTCGGTGAATATCGTCTCGCTCACCGTGGGTGAGAGCGAGCGCGACGGAGTCTCGCGCATGACCATCGTGTGCGAGGGCGCGGAGAACGCGGCTCACCGCATCCGGGCTTCCCTCTATAAGCTCGAGGTCACACGCGACGTGGATGAGGTCTCACGCGCCGAAGCCGTGATTCGCGAACTATGCCTTATCAAGGTTGGCGCCGGTCCCAACTCACCGCATGGAGTCCACTCGCGCACCCAGATCTTCGAACTGGCGCAGGTCTTTCGCGCCCGTGTCGTCGATCTGGCACCGGAGTCCATCATGCTGGAGATGACCGGCTCCGCTTCGAAGATCGAGGGTCTGCTGCAGGTACTGCGTGAGTCAAACTATGACGTATTGGAGGTCTCACGCACCGGCCGCATGGCCATGCGCCGCGGCCAGCACACCACCAAGGTGCTGAAGGCCCTGGGCACCAAAACGGCCGCGGATCAGCCGGTCGCCTATCCGGTCCGCCCGGAAGAAGACGACCTCCCCAACCAGTTTGAGGAAGACGAAACATAGAGCGTTTTCCCTATTGCCCTCCGGGACGATCCGGGGCCGGTTCCACTAGAATTTCTACGTAACCACGAAAAGGAAGAAGAATGGCAAAGGCATACCACGACCACGACGCAGACCTCTCTCTTATCCAGGCGAAGAAAGTCGCCATCATCGGCTACGGCTCGCAGGGCCACGCCCATGCGCTGAACCTGAAGGACTCGGGCGTGGACGTCAAGGTCGGCCTCCGTCCCGGTTCGCCGAACGAGGCCAAGGCGAAGAACGCCGGCCTGGAAGTGCTCCCGGTAGCCGAGGCTGCCAAGTGGGCTGATGTGATCATGCTGCTGGTTCCCGACCAGACGGCTGCCAAGGTCTACAAGGAGGTTGAGCCGGGCCTCACCGCCGGCAAGACCCTGATGTTCGCGCACGGCTTCAACATCCGCTTCCGCACCATCAATCCTCCCGCCGACGTGGACGTCTCGCTGGTTGCCCCCAAAGGCCCAGGCCACCGTGTTCGCGAGGTTTTCACCGAGGGCGGTGGTGTTCCCGGCCTGGTCGCCGTGGAGCAGGATGCCACTGGCAACGCGCTGAAGCTGGCCCTGAGCTATGCCAAGGGCATCGGCTGCACCCGTGGCGGCGTGCTTGAGACCACCTTCACCGAAGAGACCGAGACCGACCTCTTCGGCGAGCAGGCGGTTCTCTGCGGCGGTACTGCTGCCCTGGTCAAGGCGGGCTTTGAGGTTCTGACCGAGGCCGGCTACCAGCCCGAGCTAGCCTACTTCGAGGTGCTGCACGAGCTCAAGCTCATCGTCGACCTGATGTACCGCGGCGGCCTTGAGTACATGCGCTACTCCATCTCTGACACCGCCGAGTGGGGCGACTATGTTGCCGGACCACGCATCGTAACCCCGGCCGTGAAGGATGCGATGAAGGGCCTGCTGAAGGACATTCAGGACGGAACCTTCGCCAAGAAGTTCATCGAAGAGAACGAGACTGGCCGTAAAGGCTTCGAGCGCATCCGCAAGGAAGAAGCTGCTCATCCGGTTGAGAAGGTCGGCAAGGATCTGCGCAAGTCCATGCCCTTCCTCGATCCGGTCGAGGTCAAGGACGGAAACGTCATCAAGGCGTAACCAGCCACAAGGCCCCGGTCAAGACCGGGGCCTTCGTGTTTGTATAGGATGTCTTTCGAAGGAGAGATTTCCATCATGAAGAGGCGGCAATTCATCCGCTCTATGGCTGCAGGCGCGGCCACAGCGATCACCCTAAAATCCAGCGAGGCAGAGATGCAGGAGAAACCGTCCGCACAGCCGCAGGAGTTCTATGAGCTCCGCAAGTACACACTCCGCAACGGTGCAGGGC
>NZ_JBFRCY010000584.1:0-3020 GCF_052113305.1 Terriglobus sp. YAF25 | reverse complement strand
CAGTTCGAGTCTGAACCCGAGCGCGACCGCGCTCTTCGTACCGCCACAACCCGTCGCGATAATCTGACAGTGACTGCCCGTAAGCTGATGGCTGAGGGAATTGTGTACGACCCCATGGGGCTACCCGCCTCTATGATGAGCCCGGAGCAGTTTGCTGAGCGCCAACAACACATCAGGCAGGAGCACGACCCGGCAGCAGTGGTTCCTCATGAAGTTCACGTGATGCCGGCGCCGTCTTCGGAGTCCTCAACTGAGGACAGCCCAGAACCGCAGACACCGTTTGGAGAGGCGATCGAACGCCTGCAGCAACAGGCGAAACATGCAGGCATGCCTCAGGTGAACTGGAAAGAGGAGCTATTGGACTATAAGCGCAAGCGGAACAAGATTCCGGCCTGAGCGTTGCGGCGCAAATTCGTCCATGCGTTGCCGGCCTCGACTGGTCTCGTGTGGACGAATTGGCGCTCGCAATAATTCTGGAATAGGAAAAACGCTTTAGTGCAGAAACGCCTGGGGATCGGGCGTCGGTGCTCCCATCTCCAGGCAGACCGCGAGAAGGCCATTTTCTTTGCCTTCAGGCCGGACGCCGCGCATCTCCACTAACCGGGTAACGCCTTCCGGCAGGATCATGTGGAACTGGAGGTCGATCTGGCCACTGGAAATAGCCTTGTGTATGGCAGCCTCAACGCGCTCGCGGTCCTGCCGTGCGATCTGCCGCAGCCAGTCGGCATAGGTGCGCGTGATGGTGACGTGGGGGAAAGCGGGCGAACTGAGTTCTACGCTTTCGCCGCCGATGTCATACCGCCACCAGTATCCGCCGGTGACCGCGACCGGTGACACCTTGCGCCAGGCACGGACACGGTAGTGAGAGCGAAACAGGACCGAGACCAGCAGCGCATTCAGCAGGAACGCCGCCAGACCGACCCACTCGCTTGTACCTTCTACCCTCCAGCTTCCTTCCGGGTAGCGAAGCACCATCTGCCCGGCAAAGCAGAGCGCGGTCGACAGCAGACCGGGCCCCAGGCCGCCGAACCAGGCGGCGAGGGTGACAGCAGCAAGCATCCATGCGGACTCCAGCCGAATGCCCACCCGGAGCAGCACAGTGCTCAGGACGATGGACAAGGTCGCAACACCGACGGCGGCACCGTAACGTACCGGCGAAGGGTAAGGATTAGGGAGCTGCATCTTTTGCATACTTAGAGTCCGCTATGCCTCGCTGCGCTTTGAGAGCCGCCGAATGGAAGTCCGGGCTCCGGCCGGCGTAATCTGCGCAACTCGGTCTCGATCTGTTGCATGAGATTTCCAGTGGAAGCCACGGCCGTGTACCTCTGCCGATAGGCTGTCCGGGCGTTTTGCCCCATGGTTGCCTTGGCGTGATTGTCCAGAGCAGCCCAGCGTTGCAGCAGGCACACCGTGCCCGCCAGCGTATCCGGCTCCGCCAGGCCCGCGCCTTCTTGAACTACATCGCGGTAGATCTGCACCTTATCGCTCAACAGGACCGGTGTCCCGCAGCACATGGCTTCGACAGTGGCGATGGCGAAGTTCTCCTGGTGCGAAGGAAGGACAAAGGCGTCGGCCTCCTGYAGCATGGCCCATTTCTCTTCGCCCTGCACCATGCCGGTCCAGAGAATGCGGTCCTCGATCTCAAGCTCTTTCGCCAGTTCGCGAAGATACCGTCCATATGAACGGTCCGCGGGGCCAGCTAAGACCAGCATCCGCTCGCTGTCGGTCTCGACACGGGCAAACGCCTTTAGAAGCAGATCGCATCCCTTTTTAGGATGGAGCCTGCCGAAGAACAGGAGATATTCTCTCTGCTCCAGTTGAGGCCATCTCTGATACAGGCCCGACGGATCGACAGGATGTTGTGGTCCCTCAATCCCCAGAGCCGCAACCATCGCCCGCCACTTATATGGAAAGAACGCCGAGGCGGAGCGGCGAAGCTCTTCGTCTGTTGTGAAGATGACGGAGGCCGCCCCATCGAGAGCATGGCGCCCGATCGTGTGCCAGTAAAAAAGCTTCTTCAGATGCTTGAAGCGAAAGCTCTGGTTGAACCAGGGGTCCAGCATGCCATGGACGAAGACAAAGTAGGGGACGTGACCGCGCAGCAGGGTGTAGGCCGCTTGATGCGGATACTGCCAGAGACCATGCACGATCACGGCATCGAATCGTGACCTATTCTTCTTCAGCCATTCGGCCAAACGGCTGGAATAGCCGTACCCGATGCCAGGGCCGAGCCGATGTACAGGAAATTCAAAGGCGGAGACGTCCGTAGCTTCGCCATCCGCACTGACCGCCTCGACGCTATACCCCATAGCGGCCTGCGTTTTGCCCAGAAGACGAACCACCTCTGCTGGGCCTCCTCCGCGGAGATCCAGTGACGAAATCAAATGAAGGATACGCACAGACACAGTCCTTGGGAGCCGGGTTAAGTTCAGCTCAGCGGCCGGGCGGGAAGAATTACGATCTTTTTCCGTATGATGCTTTTTATCGTGCAACATGTGGCATCGGAAGACTCGAATCGTTGAGATTCCAGGTGCCTATCTTTTGTCGGATAGCCATTCGGGATCGAAATCGTGGGATATCTGCTAACAGATTTGCACGAATGTCCTGAATTTAGATAGCGAAAAGCGCAACTTTTCACGAAGAACAATGTCTTAAGCCCGACATTCAAGACCGGTTATACGTTGGAGTCTCGGTTTCGATGCTCCAACCTATAACTCTCGTAACTGACGGCTAATTACCATTAGCTCTTCTGTTAGGCTCCCGACCATAGATGTATCTCCGCGCCGGTCGGCTTCGGCGATGGTTACGCGAATCTCGCGCTGCCTTCTTTCCAGGCCTCGGCGATGCAGAGTATGGAGTGCGCCGTTGAGCTGCATTGGCAACTGATCGTCTCCCGCGTGCGACTCTGCCAGAACGGTGGCGAGTACAGCGGCCAGTTGCGGCTCCGAAGCGGCCTCCAGAGGGTTGGCCGGAACAGGTGCGTTGGCAAGCTGTTCCATGAGGGCGGCGGTGGTCAGGCC
>NZ_JBFRCY010000583.1:0-3029 GCF_052113305.1 Terriglobus sp. YAF25 | reverse complement strand
CTCCTGTAGATATTGCACAATCTCAAAGTTGTAATAGCCCGCGATGATCTGGCTGGAGATACCACAAAGCATCACCACAAACAGCAGCACGACTTGAACGCTGCACATGGCAAAGAAGCGACTCCCCCAATCCAGCCACTCATGCGTTGGAAGAGCATCGTGAATCTGCTGGAAGTGTGTATCCCGCTCGCGCCACACCAGTTCCCCGGCATACATGGTCGCCACGATAAACAGGAAGAGCAATGAACTGCCCTCGACCACCTGCAGCATCAGGGCTGTCACCGGCCACACATCGGCATCGTCGATCTTGCCGGCGAAGTGGCTGTTCGCCATCGTATTGATGATCATCACCACGGTGATTCCCCAGAATGGAATCTCCTTGAAGATGTTCTTCATGCGGATGCGCGTCAGGCTGACCACCTGCGCCACGCTGGTCGCGACGCCGAAAATCTGCTGCACCTTCGGCAGAACGATATGGAACCTCGGCCGCGGCGGACCTTCCAGCTCTTCTTCGTCGTCTTTCTGCTTCTTTTTCCGCCCCTTTACGCCAAGGCCCTCGGCTCGCATCGGGAAGAACAGATAGGACGCGGCCACGCAGAGCAAGCCAACACCGGTGTACAGTAACCGGTTCCACAGGAAGACCCCGCTCCAGGTGGGAATAAGGGTGTTCTGCTCAACCACCGTCCAGTAACGTGCAATCGCGCGAATGGTGATAAACCCGACCGGATCGAAGATGCCGGGCCGGTTCAGGTCGAGGCTGCGCGTCGACTGCACGGCAACCAGCAGGATGAGATAGACCGCAAAGAGGGCTACACCCTGCAGGTAGACGACCACGATATTCCGGGTGAGCGCCGCGATGAGGAAGAACAGGCTCCCGATAAAGAGGACCTGAATCACCGGATAGTCAATAAAGAGCTTCAGGTACACCAGCAGCAGATGGCCATTCACCGGCAAGACACGCGTCGTGTCTGTCCACCACGCGAATGAGCCCAGCACCTCGCCCACGACCAGGCCGAAGAAGATGCCGATCGTCGTCAACATCGAGCCCAGCCAGCGGCCGCCCAGATACGCAAACTTTGAGATCGGCTTGGTAAAGAGCAACTGATAGGTGTTCTGCTGAAAGTCGCGCAGAATCGATGGACCGAAGATACCCGCCATCAGCAGCACGCCAAAGAACGACAGGTTCAGCATCATGCGCAGGCAGGCATAAGGACCGTTCAGCATGACCTTACCGGCACCGACAAAGCCGAACGAGTCCGGGGCCGCGATCGACAGAAACGCAATCAGGCCGAAGACAACGAAGTAGACGTACGTGGAAATACTCTTCAGCCGCAGCTTCAGCTCAAACGAGAGGAAACTCAGAAACAGACTCATCGTCATCTCTCCCGGTTAGACAACCTTCTGGTGGCGCTTCAGATTGAGGAAGTACACGTCCTCAAGATCGCTCTCAACCGGCGTGAACCCATCCCCCGGCGCCGACTCCGCATAGACACGCACCTGATGAAGGCCGGCGGTCATCTGCGTGGAGATCACGTCGAAGTGCGCCTGCACCTCGTTCATCTCCTCTTCGCTTCCTACCAGATGGCTGTAGATACGGCCTCTCAGCACTTCCAGCGCCTCGTTCGGCGAACCCTCCAGAAGCACTTGCCCTCCGGCGATGATCGCCATACGCGGGCAGAGCTCCTTCACGTCGTCCACAATGTGCGTCGACAGAATCACTACCGTGTTCTGGCCGATGGAGCTAAGCAGATTGAGAAAGCGGTTGCGCTCCGCCGGATCGAGACCGGCGGTCGGCTCGTCCACGATGATCAGCCGCGGCTTACCTAACAGCGCCTGCGCGATACCGAACCGCTGCTTCATACCGCCGGAGTATCCGCTGAGCGCCTTCTTCCTTACATCCCACAGGTTGGTCTGCTTCAGCAGCGCCTCTACCTGGTCCTTTCGCTCTCCGGCGTTGGTAATTCCCTTCATCACCGCCAGGTGATGCAGCATGTCCAGGGCGCTCATCTTCGGGTAGACACCAAACTCCTGCGGCAGATAGCCAAGCACCCGGCGTACTGCATCCTTGTTCTGCACTACATTTAGCTCATCCAGCCAGATCGCACCTTCGTCGGGATCCTGCAACGTCGCGATGGTACGCATGAGGGTCGACTTCCCCGCGCCGTTCGGCCCCAGCAGGCCGAACATATTGTTTCCGATCGTCAGGCTCAGACTCTTGAGAGCCTGCACGCCGTTTCCATATGTCTTGGAGATGCCTTCAATGCGCAGCGACAAGGTTCTGCCTCCGAGGGAGTTTGGTATGACACCCACCATATCGTCCTCCGGAGAAGGGGCAAACTGTTTTCTCATCCAAAGGGCTGTTACCCTCATCCCCACCGCGGCATCTGATTCCAACATGGCCACGAAAAAAGCAGCGAAGCAATCCAGAACACGCAAAACTACCGCCAAGGCCACGGCGAAGCGTATGCCAACGGCCTCTTCGGTAGTCGACGAGCAGCTTGCGAAGTATCGCTCCATGCGCGACTTCGGTGTCACCGACGAGCCTGCCGGCGGCCACAAAACCGCCAAGCCCAGCGAGCTGCCGTTCGTCATTCAGAAGCACGCCGCCACCCGCCTGCACTATGACTTCAGACTCGGCTGGAACGGCGTGCTGAAGAGCTGGGCCGTTGCCAAAGGGCCAAGCTATGTCGTCGCCGACAAGCGCCTTGCCGTCGAAGTCGAGGACCACCCCATGGAGTACGGAGGCTTCGAGGGCATCATCCCCAAGGGGCAGTACGGCGGAGGCACCGTCATGGTATGGGACCACGGCACCTGGGAGCCGCAGCCGGGGCATAGTTTCGATGAAGGCCTGAAGAGCGGGTCGCTGAAGTTCATCCTGCATGGCGAAAAGTTGAAGGGAAAGTGGGCGTTGATCCGTATGAAGGGCGGACGGTTCGCCGGCGACACCAAACCTGGCGCCAAGCCCAACTGGCTGCTCATCAAGGAACACGACGACTTCGAGCGCGGGCCGGACGATCCGCCGGTAACTG
>NZ_JBFRCY010000582.1:0-3032 GCF_052113305.1 Terriglobus sp. YAF25 | reverse complement strand
GGGGTGGTGCGACGGTGGATCCGGCAACCGGCCTCGTGTTCATCCCGATTGGAAATCCCGACGACAGTTACAACGGGATTGATCGCCCCGGAAATAACTACTATGCGAACTCAATCATTGCGCTCGACGCCAATACCGGAAAGTTGAAATGGTTTTACCAGATGACGCATCACGACATTACAGATGTCGATGCGGCTGCTGCGCCAAGCCTGATTGACATACACCGAAATGGACAAGTCATTCCCGCGTTGGTGGAGGTGCCGAAATCGGGAATCGCATTCATCCTTGATCGGCGTACCGGCAAGCCTGTGTTCGGAGAGGAGGAGCGTCCGATCCCTCAAAGCGATGTTCCCGGAGAACATAGTTCACCGACTCAGCCGTTTCCGCTCAAGCCGGAGCCTCTCGCGAGAATGCGAATAAGCCGGGATGACATCACCACCGTTACTCCTGAAGCTCATGATTACTGCGCCGCATCGTGGGATAAGCAGCAGATGCACAATGATGGTCCTTATACCCCGGTCAGCACGAAGGGCACCACGGTTTTCGCGCCGGGGACATCGGGCGGCGGGAATTGGGGTGGCGTCTCCACCGATCCTCATCTCGGCTACTTCTTCGTCAATGTGTCGAATATGCCTACCACCAGCCGGATGGTTCCTGATGGTGCAGGCGGCTATAAGCTGCAAGGGGCTTACGGACGCTTCAATGATACGAAGGGATGGCCGTGCGTTCGTCCTCCGTGGGGCGAAATCATTGCCGTGAATGCGAACACCGGAGACATCGCATGGCGCTCGCCCCTTGGCGTTTCGGATGATTTTGGTGCGGCAGGCAAGAGCACCGGTACCCCTAACCTGGGTGGATCGATAGCCACTGCAGGAGGGTTGGTCTTCATTGGAGCCACAGTGGATTCGCGCTTCCATGCTTTTGATTCACACACGGGGAAGGAAGTCTGGACGGCCACGTTGCCAGCTCCCGCAGTTTCAACTCCTCTCACTTTTCAAGGTAAGAGCGGTCGTCAATATGTGGTCGTTCCCGATGGCGGCCCCGGCACCATCGGTATGCCCGGCCGTTTTTTGAGCTATCACGCGATCCTGATAGCGTATGCGCTGCCAAAGGCTGGCGAGAGTGCGATCGATCTTGCTCAGTATGCGCCAGTACCTGCGCCTCGCCCACCAGGTGTTGGGAACCAGTTTGCTGCTGCTGGGCCGTCGTCACTCGGTACGGGAGCTGAGCCGATCTTGCCCGCTGGCGAGGGAAGAGAGGATGTGATCTCCATGTGCGGCCAGTGTCATGGCGTTAGCACCGCAGTGGCAAATCGTCGTTCGCCGGATGGATGGAGAGACCTCATTCAGGACATGCGGTCCCGCGGTGCGCAGGGGGATGATGCAAAAGCCGGCAGAGTCCGTGACTACCTCTCGCGCTATTTTGGGCTGCTGACGTCTCCTGCGGAACCGAAAACACCCGGCAGGTGAATGGAGAAGCAGGAGCGTTATGACTGTTGATTTGCTTCGTCGGGGCAGGTTCGGAGAAAGGGCAGCAGCCGGGAGTTTTAGCTTTGAACTGGGAGAGACGTATGAATAGAAGATCGTTGTTGAAGTTTTCAGCTTTACTCGGCATCGCGCGGCCGCTTATTTCCACAGGCATCGCGGTGGCCGAGCCCTCTAAACAGCAAGTTCAGAAGGCGATTGTTCTGTACTGCGATCTCGCGATCGATCCCGCGCGCGAACAGGAGATGTTGCATCAGTTTCATACCCAGTTCAAACCCGCGGCAGAAAAGTTCGAAGGATACATCGACGTCAAGATCGTGAAGCTCCGCAAGGTGGTTCAAGGGCGCCCAGCGCCCGCATCGAACATCAATTACCGCTTTCAGCTGACATACAGAAGCGAAGAGCTGCGGCAGCGCTGGATAGCTTCCGACGTGCACGCACGCGTATGGCCCCTCATCGAAAACACGGTGACTAATCGGGACTATCTTGTATTGCTAACGGATAATGCCTAGCGGCCTGGTTTGTGAAAGGACACAGGCGTCTGCCGAAGTTAAGGAAGTCATCAAAACGGAGAGCATAATGCATCTGAGTTTGAGATCGATTGTTGCTGGTGTTGCAAGCCTCGCCTTATCCGGGTTGATAGTGGGGCAAACTCCGCGGGATGCAGGCAAACGCCTTTCGGCTCCTGCGATTGCAAGCGGAGGGGAAATCATTCGGTTCGATCCTGGTTTGGATGCTCTGATCGCTCCGGGAACAAAAATCGAGAAGGTTGCCAGCGGCTTCACCTTTGCCGAAGGCCCAATGTGGCAGTCAGGGCGTTTGTTGTTCTCCGACGTTAAGGGAAACAAGATGTACGCACTTACGCCGGACGGAAATCCGACCCTCTTGATGGACCACTCGGGTGGTGTCGAAAATGTTCGCCCTGACGGGGGATTCAAAGGTTCGAACGGTATCGCGACCAACAAGGATGGCAGCGTGCTCATGACCCAGCACGGAGCTCGAAGGATCGTGCGCCTTGATGAGCACCTGAAGCCTTCCACGTTCCTCGACCGGTTCGAAGGGAAGAGATTCAACAGTCCGAACGACCTGGTCTTCGCACCGGATGGTGCGTTATGGTTCACCGATCCGCCCTACGGGCTTGATCGCCAGGACAGTGACCCTACTAAAGAGTTGAAGTTCAATGGCGTGTTTCGATATGCCAACGGCAAGCTCACGGCTCCCATAAGGGATTTAAGTCGACCGAACGGGATTGGCTTAACTAGGGACGGGAAGACCCTGTATGTTTCCAATTCAGGCCCTGAGATGTTTGTCGAGAAATACAAGGTTGCAGCAGATGGCAGCGTCTCAAATGGGACCAGATTTATTGAGTATCCCGGCAGCGCGCCTGATGTCCCCGACGGCTTGAAGCTTGATTCCGCGGATAACCTATGGACCTCAGGTCCGGGTGGCATCCGAGTGATATCGCCTTCGGGAAAAGTGCTTGGGCAAATTAAGCTGCCGGAAGTAGCCGCAAACCTGGCATGGGCTGACGATGGCAGGACGCTGTAC
>NZ_JBFRCY010000581.1:0-3034 GCF_052113305.1 Terriglobus sp. YAF25 | reverse complement strand
GTCAGCTGCTGCAGGTGCTGCTCCTCTCCCTGGCGCTGGTCTTCGGTGTGTTGCTGATAGAGTTCCGCAATCTGTGGGCTCCGATCGCCATTCTTACTTCATCGGTCTTGTCGATCTCGGGTGTGGTGCTGGCGCTGCTGGTGACGGGAACGACCTTCAACGTGGCCTCGTTTATGGGCCTGATCATGGTCATCGGCATCGTGGCGAAGAACGGCATCCTGCTGCTCGACGCCGACGAACGCTACCGCCGCGAGGGTGGCTCGCCTTATGATGCGATGCTGCATGCAGCGCAGCGCCGGCTGCGGCCGATTCTGATGACAGCGACTGCGGCGATCTGCGGCATGCTGCCACTGGCCTTCGCGCTGGGCTCGGGCTCGCAGATGCTGCAGCCGCTGGCGATCGCGGTGATCGGCGGCCTGGTGGTCTCGATGTTGTTGAGCTTGATCGTGACACCGGTGGTCTATTACCTGCTGACAGCGCACCGTCATGAAGAGGCGAAGCAGGCCTAGAGTGGCGACGGATCGGGCATTCGCGCTACGCGCGAACCGGTGGGAGCCGCGGGCTTTTAGCCCGCGGTTATAAGAACAAATGATCTCGGGCTTTAGCCCTGGGCTTTTCTGCATGTGAAACAAAAGGCCCAGGGCTAAAGTCCAACCATTTGTAGGCCTGATATCAGCGGGCTTTTAGCCCGCTGCTCCCGCCCAAGGAGGCCTTGCTAGGAGGTAGCGCCAAAGGCGCTCCGTCTTGCTTAAGGGGACGGCTTCAGCCGTCCCGTATCAGCGCTGGAAACACGTGGCTTTAGCCACTGAGGTACAGCTAGAAAAGCGCGAAATGACAAACAAAAGACATGCCGCGCACCACGCCATCTACAATAAACACACGATGAAACTCCTTCGTTTGGCAGTTCTCGCAGCACTCACGTTCGCTTCCGCGCAGCCGTTTTTTGCGGACCCTTTGCCTGTGGGCAAGGTGGCTCCCGCGCTTTCGGTCGCTTCCGAGTCCGGGCAGACCATCAACCTGTCGCAGTACAAAAGCAAGGTGATTCTGCTCAACTTCTGGGCGACGTGGTGTGCTCCATGTCGAGTCGAGATGCCGTGGTTCGAAGAGTTTTCGCAGAAGTATAAGGACAAGGGCTTTGTGGTCCTGGGTGTCTCCATGGATGAAGGTGGATGGAAGGTCGCCGGTCCGGTTGCTCGCAAACTGAAGGTCACCTATCCCATGGGCGTGAATAAAGGGAAGTCTGCTGCGGCGTATGGCATTACCGATGCCTTGCCGGTTACTTATCTGATCGATCGCACGGGAAAGATCCGCGCGGTGAAGCAGGGCTTCGGCAACAAGGAAGACTTCGAGAAAACGATCCAGTCTCTTCTCTAATTTGTACAAGAACAAAGCCGGCCTGCATTGCAGGCCGGCTTTTGGTTTGAATGCGGTTGGTATTACTGGGTGCCCCACCCTCGCAACGCTAGGGTGGGTAGGGACGACCGAGAGATTTTCTCAGACGATACCTGTCTGAAGATTTGTGGCCACCTTGCCCACCCTAACGTTGTGAGGGTGGGGCACCCCGGCTTGGAAAGCAGGAGAAAACCGTAACCTGCTCTACGCTGGCAGCGTGATCTGAAATGCCGTACCCGTCGTTGGAGGCAGAATGCGACTCCGCACGCGAATCGATCCGTGATGCTTGTCGACGATCTGCTTGGTGACCCACAGCCCAAGACCCGTACCGAGGTTGCCCTTCGTGCTGAAGAAGGGATCGAAGATCTTGTGCTGTGTCTCCAGCGGAATGCCGCGTCCGCTGTCGAGGAAAAGGATCCTGACATAGGCGCCGTCTTTCCCGTGATGACGCTTTGCCCGAATGGTAATCTGTCCGCCTGTTTCAAGAGCATCCAGGGCGTTCGCCAGCAGGTTAGAGAAGACCTGTCGCAGCTCGCCGGCAACGGCTTTGATGGTGATGTCATCCTGCCACTGACAATGAATCTTGACGTGCCGGGTGTTGATCTTTCCGCGAAGCAGATCGATGGACGACTCCAGCAGTTGCGTCACTGAGGTATCGGCCGGAACGTTGGATTCACGATAGAAGCCGAGTGACTGCCGGGTAATATGCGCAATGCGCTTCAACTCAGCATCGGCCAGTTGCAGTAAGTCCTGGGCTTCCTCAGGAAGTCCTATGCTGTGATGCGCCAGGTAGATGAGGTTCGACATCGCTTCGAGAGGGTTGTTGATCTCGTGCGCGATCGAGGCCACCAGGCGGCCGAGTGTTGCCAGCTTCTCGCTGCGGAGCAGGGCCTCTTCGGCCCGTTTCCGTGCGGTGACATCGCTGGCGGCGCCGAACCACTCGATGACCTCCCCATCTTTGTTACGAAGTGGGACCGCGCGCGAGAAGGTCCAACCGATGGTTCCATCGGCCTGCAAGACGCGGTGCTCTAACTGAAAGATCTTCTGGTGTGTGATGGCGTCCTGAATCGATGTCCAGACGAAGGCCTGGTCTTCCGGATGGATGTACTTCTCCAGCCAGGTTCTCTCCGGCTCTGCGGTTTCGGAAAGAAAGTCTCGTCCCTGAAGCTGCCGCATCTCCTTCCAGTCCGGACTCATGCGATAGATCACATCGGAGCTCGCTTCGACCAGGGCGCGGAAGCGTTCTTCCATCGCCTGGGAGGTCGCTTCCGCCTGTTTGCGGCGGGTGATATCGATGGCGTATTCAACGATGCGGTCGCCGCCGAGGTCTCGTCCGGTGAACAGCATCCATCGCCGGCTCCCGTCCTTCAGCATGTACTCCTTCTCGTAGGGCCCAATCCGTCCAGTCTGTTCGAGCTTCAGCATCTGCTCTTCGCTGACCTTCACCCACTCCGGCGGAGTCATGGTGCGCCACGTGACGGCCCGGGTTTCGATCTCGGCCCTGGTGTAACCGACCATGCGAAGGAAGACATCGTTGGCGTCGACGACGGTGCCGGTGTAGTCGAAGAAGATAACGCCGACGGCATCGGTCTCCAGAACGCGCTTCAGGCGCGTGTCGGCTGTGGAGCGAGCCAGTTCCGCC
>NZ_JBFRCY010000580.1:0-3050 GCF_052113305.1 Terriglobus sp. YAF25 | reverse complement strand
CTTATGCACACCGGCCACGATCCCGGCGTGTACACCTTCGCCTATGTCTCACCCACCACGAAGTCCGGCGCTGTCATTCTGACCAACGGCGAAGACGGAAAAAAGCTTGTGTCCGGTATTCTGCACGACCTAGATGCGCCCCAGTGGTTCGTCGACATTCTCGCCGTCATGCTGCACTAAGAAAGAATTCTTATGCAAGCAATCTTTGCAGGTGTTCAAAAGCGTCGGCCCATGCATGCGGCCTAACGCGCTAGACTTCTATCGGAAGTTTCGTCGATCAACTCGCAGCGATGGGTGGTGCTCGTTGAAAGGTCCCTCTCTTACATGGGTGTTTCTGCCGGTCGCTTTGTTGCCCGCAACGACATTTGGACACTCCTCGGTGACGAGTCTGCAAACGAAAGACGCGTCGCAAACGGCTCAGATTACGAAGTTTTTCATCGCACAACCGGCAGCCGGTTCTGGATACGAGACCGGCCCTTTGCACATCATCTACAGTAACGGAACGGAATCTGTGCAAACCCTTCCACCATTGAAGGCCAGCACCGATAAGGAAAGGTTCTTCAACGCGGTCGGGTTCTCTGGAGTTGAGTTAGCGCAAGATCGCCAAACGCTCGGTTGGACGATTAATGTCGAGAACTGTTGTACATCCTATTCGATCCCCTTGAGTGTTGTCGTCTTTCAGCACAAGCAGGTGCTCCATACCTTCCGTCAGGGCGAGATGGTGTGGGGTTGGATGTTTCTCGAAGGTGGCAAGCAGGTGGCGGTCGTCTACGGACCGACGCACGGTCCCGAGGTTGGAGACTACCGCCTTTATGATGTGAAAACTGGCAAGCTTTTGTCAGAAGTCTCGGGCGATGCGGATACCCAGTCCCTGAAAAGTGATGCGCCGGAATGGGCGAAGCTATTACAGGCTCGCATCGCTCATTGACGGGCTTCTGGGCGTATCGCCGGCAATACGGAGGTAATCCCAAACTTCCGTATTGCCGACAATCCGGCCAATAGCGTCAATCGTGTATTTGGCCGCTGCGAGCGATGACTCTTACCGAGAGAACAGGGCTATTATCATTGCCCGAAATCAGGGTTCCTGTCGAAAACAACGCGCCGCACACCCGCCGCATGCTGTGTGGTTTTTTCGAGTAAATAATTGAGACCAGTTAGGTAGTACGTAACTCCGGCCCAGCCGTCGCCGAGGATGGTCAGATGAGCAGTGCCTTGTGCGTTGCGGTAGTTGATGACATGCCACGACCCCTGACCTGGATAGGCGCGAGCCATAGCTTCGGCCGCCGCACCCCAAGCATGGCCGGTCGCACATATAGCAGCGTAGCCGTGCGCCAAGCCAGTTGGGCTCTCATCGGAATGGGATGTGCCGAGTCTGATTCCACACTGGCAATGACGGCGTCTGAAAACTCTTGCCCGGCAGGTACTGCGTAGGTGACGTCACTGGTTCTGAGATCGAGGCGTACCGGAATTGAGAGTTCTGGCAGCGGGTAATTCTCACCGCCTACTATGGAGTAGGTCGTCGCATGGAGAACCAGGTTTCCGTGGCTTGTTTTCGCCGGTGCGAGCGCAAAGTCACGTACCGCGAGTGTTCTTTCCGATACAGACGCCTTGTTGACTAGGAAGGCGAGCCTGCCGTCTGGGTCCTGATCTAACACCTTGCCCGAATCGTCCCTCAGCTCCCATCCCAACGTGATCTGCTTCGAGCACCTCACACGAACCTCAAAATAGAGCGGATTCACGACTACGGACTGCTCCACGTCAGCCTTCACGCAAAGGGTGYCGTCTTGGTTGCAGGTGGTTTTGGGTTTTGGCCCGCTGTGAATCTTTCCGCTGTGCCTTCCCGGCTGTAGAGGACAGGACTCAGTTGTACGGCGGCGGCTTTGATAACAGTCATTTTGAATCTCCTTGTGTGTCGATTTGTTGAATCTCATTGGGTTGCCAAACTGTACTGCAGTAGGAATAAGCAATCACGAGACGAGCCTGAGGCCGATGACGCCTGTCAGAATAAGAGCGATACAGAGGATTCTCATCGGCGACGCGGACTCGCCCAGCAACGCTATTCCGATAATGGCCGTGCCCGCAGCGCCGATGCCCGTCCAGACCGCATAGGCTGTTCCGACCGGCAGTGTACGGAGCGAGACAGAAAGAAGGATGACACTCGACAAGCCGGTAGCGACCGTAAACAACGCCGGCTTCAATCGGGTAAAACCTTCAGACTGCTTCATCCCGAAGGCGAAGGCGATCTCGACGATGCCGGCGATACAAAGTAGTGTCCATGCCATGTGGTAGTTCCGTTCTCTAAGCTGCCGGGCGTTATTGCCGGGTGGGGTTTTAGTGAGCGATTGTCAATTGATGGAAACGTGGCGGCTTCATCTCACTCGCTTAGCCACTCTCGCCTCCGCGGAACGAAGTGAGGCTCTMGCTTGGCCTTCGCATTCGAAGCGCCACATAATCTCGTCTGGTAGTACACCGCGTCCTCACCCGCAGTCTGTAGTGCCTCATTCTCAGTAATGACCAGCGGAGGGGGAGCGCCCACAAAGCTTGCGAATTTTGGTAGCCAGACGCTCACGGGAGACGTGTCATCGTCCACGACAACATACTTGCCCGGGTCGCGGTCAGGGCGGCGACCGTCGCCTGCGCCGCGTCCTCAATGTGGACAAACGACCATTTCGCAGCCCCCCCCACTCCTCGCTGGTCTAGGTCGTGCGAGCTTTGGCCGTCTCCGGGATGGCCGGAGCATCGATACCGTCCTCCTCTAAACGCGCTCGACGGGACAGCAGCTTGTCCACGCTGAACGGGAAGAACTCGCAACTTGCGAGGAGGAAAGCCCCTCCTATCCCGGTGAGAACGGCGTAATTCAGAACCGACTTGACCCCTAATGCGATCGTCATGGAAGTCGCAAAGACGATGAGGAGAAGTCCGCTCAGCCGCGCGGCGACGCGTGTATGCCAGCCGATGAGGACGAGAAAGCCGAAGAGGATTTCAGCGCTGGTGGCCACCGTTCCCAGCGTTGGAATCATTGCGGCCGGCCAATATCCGTTGACCATGTG
>NZ_JBFRCY010000579.1:0-3955 GCF_052113305.1 Terriglobus sp. YAF25 | reverse complement strand
GGGCACCCAGTTCCGAGGTCAACTCGCCGATACGCTCTAACTATTCTCCTTCAACCGTGGAAAAGATGTAATGCGCAGCTTGGCCGCGGCGTACGGGATCAACGAGATCGTCCCTTCCTTCTCTGCACTCTCGACCGGACTCTCCGGCACAACGCCGGCTGTCCCTTCACTCGCCATCCACGAAGGCAATAGCTTCGCCTTCACCTTCAAGTGCGTCGGAGTTCCTTCGGCCGCGAATGGGCGGTCTCCCAATGCATGTTCCGTCAACGTAATCTTCTGCGATGGAGCTGCGGGGTCAACCGCGAGCGCATAGTTCCAGCGCGAGCTCGGATACACCTGCCAGTCCGCCGTCATACCCCGGTCGCGGAGCTTCAGCCAGTCCTGACCGATGCTGTAAGAAAAGACCAGCGGCCCCCGCTCTACCGAGACCGAGTTGTTGAAGCCCGTGATAACGCGAGGCTGCATGGGGAAGTTGATGGTGACCACATCCCCCTGCTTCCACTCCCGCTCCACACGCGCGAACGTGCCGGCCTTCGGTGCATTTTCCTTGTGGCCATTCACCAGGATCTCTGCACCCTCTGCCCAGCCGGGAACTCGTAACAGGAAAGGAAACTTCACCGGCTTCGACGGATTGACGGTCATGCGGATACTGCCGCGGAAGGGATACTCCGTCTCCTCTGCGATATGGACGTTAGTTCCCTGCAGCTTGAGCTGGGCCTCGCACGGGCTGTACGCCGCGGCCACGATCGCGCCTTGAGCTGAGGTCATGAACAGATTGGCTGCGAACTTCGGCCATCCCTGGCTGAAGTTTGCGGTACAGCAACCGAAGTGCGGTTCCAGACCGTAGAGATTCGATTCCGGACCGTTGGTCGACCATGGCTCCTTATGCAGACTGCACTCAACCTGGTTGGGTTGCTGGTCATACTGATGCGCCCACATGTCATCCGTCATGGTTCCGGGCAAGGCATTGAAGGCCAGCTTCTCGAGCCGGTCTGCAAGCGAGGCATCGCCCAATACAGCCAGCGACTGCTCCAGCGAGTACATGTACTCCACCACCGTGCAGAGCTCCGATCCCTGCGATGGGCTCCGGCCCGCGAGATGCTCGTCGCAGGAGAACATTCCGTTGGGAAGGCCGTGATATCGATCGAGCTCCGCAATCATCTTCAATACGGCCTGCCGGTCGGCATCGGCGCCGGTGACCCGCGACCAGATGGCTCCTGTCTTGACGGCCTGTCCGTTGTTTACGCCATGCGTCGCGAGCTTGATGTCTTTGAAGCCCGGCGTCTTCTCCATCTGATCGAGATGGGCGGACGACATCTTCTCTTTGTATTGAAAGTTCTCGTACTGCGCCATCCAGTCGTAACCCTGTGCGCGTAGAAGCTTTGCGAGATCAAGCAGCGCTGGATCAGGTGCGCGATCGTAGAGCCACAGCACCGTCAGCACCTGGTCCTGCCAGCGAAATCTTCCCCATGAGGTGAGCGGCCGATTCGGCAGCGCTACGAGCTGGTACTTGAAGTAACGCTGCATCATGGGAATGACGCGGGGATCGGCCGTGGCCTCCTGATACTGGGCCAGCGCCTTGAGCATAACCATGCGCGGCCACCAGTCATTGTTCGAGGCCGGTCCAAACATGCCGTCTGCAGTCTGACTCTTGAGCGTCCAATCCACGAACCGCTGCGCCTTCGCCTTGAGGCGTTCATCACCGAGGAGATACGCAAGCGGGATCAGACCATCCAGAAAATATGGCCCGCGTTCCCATGATTCGCCGGTGCCGCCGAGCCAGCCGCTCTTGGGGCCAACGTCAGGCCAGGTCTCATCCAGATGTCCGCTGAGCCCATTCGCCTGTATCTCCAGTTGGTGCCTGAGCCATCCCTTGGGCTGGACCCTGCCCAGCGGAAGCAACTGGAATTCACCTGCACGAATGGACTTCGCTGGATCGCCTAGCCAGTCAAATGACGAAGCAAGTGCTGGTGATGTCGAAGYGAGTCCAGCATACTTCATGAACTGCCGACGACTAAGGCCTGAACGAAAACGGGGGAACAAATCTGCCTCCAAAACACAGCGCGAGAATGCTGCCGCAACAGTCTAGCCTTGGATGGGTGGAGACGGCCAATGAGCGTTAGGCTGTATCGACAAATTCTGAGCCAATCTTCGGAAGTAGATTTGACCTCAGCGGCTAAAGCCGCGTCTCTACGGGCTTCTATATGGGACGGCTGAAGCCGTCCCCTTAAGCAAGGCATTCGCACCTGCGTGCGAAATGGTTGCGCCAGCGCAACGATCATAGAGCAATGTAGTGACGCTCGATCTGCGGCAACCCTCTGCCAACTTCACTGTATCCGGATGAACCAATATGGAAGAGATGCCCAGCAAACAAACTCGCCTCTTGTTCGCGCAGCGCGCGAATGTCTTGTTTAAGGGCACGGCTTCAGCCGTGCCGAAACAGCCCGGGCAAGTGCGGCTTTAGCCGCTGAGGGCAATCTTGTGGAGAAGCAGATTTCTCCGCTGCTCTTCAACCCCTGAAGCAACAATGCATAACGCCTCCCCTATGGGAGGCGTTATGCGTGTGCATGTGTCTGGTTTAGATCGATTGGTTCAACACCCGGTTCAACCGCTGCACAAAGGTAGCTGGGTCTTTCAGCGGCACACCTTCAAGCAGCAGAGCCTGATCGAAGAGCAGCCAGGCGGCGTCTTCGACCTTGCCGTTGCTGGGATCGGCCAGCAGCTTGCGGATAATCTCGTGATCGGGGTTGATCTCGAGTGTTGGCTGCAACTCCGGCAGGTTCGTCTGTCCCATCGCCCGTCGACGTCATCGTCAAGAATCAGGACCTCAATTCCCTTCTTCTTGTAGATCTCAAGCAAAGGCGAGTTCCGCAGCATCGACTCGGTGCCGCCGGTGATGTAGTAGAGCGCCTTTTGCTCTGGCTGCATGCGGTCCTTCGCCTCGGCGAGCGAGGTGAGCCCCGCAACCTTCGACGACTTGAAGCGGATCAGCTCCAGCAGCGTCTCGCGATTGGCGAAGTCGCCGTAGAGGCCTTCCTTGAGCGGGCGGTTGTACTCGGTGATGAACTGCGCGTACTTCTCAGGATCGTTGTTCGCAATGGTCTTCAGCTCAGAGAGGATCTTCTTGACGCTGGCAGTCTTGATGCTGGTGAGCACCTTGTTCTGCTGCAGGATCTCGCGCGAGACATTCAGCGGCAGATCTTCCGAGTCGATAATGCCGCGGACGAAGCGCAGATACTGCGGCAGCAGATCCCGGGAGTCGTCCATGATGAAGACGCGTTTGACGTAGAGTTTGACGCCGCCCTTGTAGTCGGCCTGGTAGAGATCGAGTGGGGCCTTGGCCGGTATGTAGAACAGCGTGGTGTACTCGAGTGTGCCCTCGGCGCGGGTGTGGAACCAGAAGAGGGGATCCTCCCACTCACCGGCGATCGACTTGTAAAGCTCCTTGTAGTCGTCGTCGGTAAGCTCAGACTTCGAGCGGCGCCACATGGCGCTGGCGGCGTTGACCTGTTCGGTGGTGCGGGTCTTAATCGACTCCTTCTTTTCGTCGTCCCACTCACTCTTCTCGTAGGTCAGGAAGATGGGGAAGGCGATGTGATTGGAGTACTTCTTGACGATCTCCTGCAGACGCCAGCCGTTGGCGTACTGCGCTCCCTCGTCGTTGAAGTGGATCAGGATCGTGGTTCCGGCTGCCTTGCGCGCAGCATCGCCGGTGACCTCTTCGATTTCAAAGCCGGTCTTGCCATCGCTGATCCAGCGATAGGTCTTCTCTTCCCCAGCCTTGCGCGAGACGACCTCGACCTKGTCGGCSACCATGAAGMCGGAGTAGAAGCCGACGCCGAACTGSCCGATGAGGTTGGAGTCTTTACGGTCATCGCCGGAGAGCTGCGACAGGAAGTTCTTCGTGCCGGAGCGGGCAATGGTGCCGAGGTGCGAGATCAGGTCTTCCTCGCTC
>NZ_JBFRCY010000578.1:0-3715 GCF_052113305.1 Terriglobus sp. YAF25 | reverse complement strand
CATTAAGCCTGAGTGAGAACGGAGGTAGTCCGATGACCTCAGGCAGGGCGTGCTACCCTCACTTCAACCCATGCCATCGCAGACCGCACCGCCAGCCGTCCACGCCGAACTGCCTCGTGTACTTGAAGCATCGCATGCCACGGCGCTGGTGATCGGCATCATCATCGGCTCGGGAATCTTTCTTGTACCGTCGGAGATGATGCGGGCCGTGGGCTCCTCCGCGATGGTCTACGCCGTGTGGATCGTCGGTGGCATCCTTTCCCTCTTCGGAGCGATGACCTACGCGGAGATCTCCGCGACCCGCCCGCGTTACGGCGGCGAGTACGCCTATCTGCGCGAGGCCTACGGTGACCTGACCGGCTTCGTCTTCATGTGGACGCAGGTGACGATTGCAAAGCCCTCGTCGATTGCATCGATTGCGAGCGGCGTGGTACGTGTGCTGGGTAACTTCGCCGCCTTTCATTTCTTCACCCAGCCCGTCTTTCCGCATGTAGTTTGGGGGCAGCTTGCCGCGATTGCCTTCACCTGGCTGATTACCGGTTTGAACATCCTGGGCACGCGCAGAGCCGGAAACACACAGCGGCTGCTGCTCATCATGAAGATCTTTCTGGTGCTCGGCGTCGTCGGGATCTGCCTCTTTGGCGGACACGGCAGTGTTGTCAACTTCCATACTTCGTTCAGCGGCGCGCGCGGCGGCTTCTCCGGATTTATGGTGGCGTTGATCGCAGCGCTGTGGGCGTATGACGGATGGTCCGATGTCACGCACACCGCGGGCGAGATCAAGAACCCGAGCCGGTCGCTGCCCATCGCCCTCATCGCCGGAGTCTCCGTCGTCGGCGTGCTGTACATGCTGACCAACGCGGCAATCCAGTTCGTGCTCCCGGCAATGGCAATTGCCCATGCCGATCGTCCCGCGGTAGCCGCGATACTCACCAGCGCTCCACCGATCGCAGCGACGATCTTCTCTGCCGTGCTGGCCGTGGGCTACGGAAGCACCTTTATCGGATCGTCGCTGACCGGCGCACGTATCCCGTTCGCGGCAGCACGCGACGGGCTGTTCTTCCGCTGGCTGGCATGGGTGCATCCTCGATTCAAAACACCAGCGGCCGCGCTGATTTTGCAGGCAGTGTTGTGCAGCATTCTTCTGCTGCTGATCAATACCTTCCAGGGATTGTTCTCGCTGGCTATCTTTTCGGAGTGGCTGTTCTACGCGGCGGTGACGGCTTCGGTCTTCGTCTTCCGCAAGCGGGAGCCGGACGCTCCACGGCCCTACTCTGTAACCGGCTACCCAGTAGTACCGGCGATCTTTGTGCTGTGCGCGATTGTGCTGCTGGTGTTTTCAATCGTCGATCAGCCACGGAACTCGGGCATCGGCGCGGTGATTATCGCCTGCGGTGTTCCGCTGTATTACCTGCTGAAGCGTTCGGGCGTGTTACGACCCGCCGAAACCTCGGCGCCAGCGAACGAAGCACCGTAGTGTGGAACATCGGATTCAGTTGGTGGGAGCGATCCCCCTAAAAAGCAGATCCCTAAGGGATGACAAATCAAAACAACGGCCCGAACTACGTTCGGACCGTTGTTTTTGAACATTGTCCAGATGTCTAGAGCAATTCCTGCGCCAGCATCTCCTCAACCGTCTCGCGGCGGCGGATCCGCTTCGCTTTACCGTTACGGACCAGCACCTCGGCGACGCGGGAGCGAGTGTTGTAGTTCGAGGCCAGTGACATGCCATACGCTCCCGCATCGAGCAGTGCAACCAGATCTCCTGATTTGACCGGGGGCAGCTCGCGATCACGGGCGAAGAAGTCTCCCGACTCACAGACCGGGCCAACGACGTCGGCAACAATGGTCTTCTTCGAACTCGACTGTTTCACCGGCAGGATCTCGTGATGTGCCTGGTAGAGTGCCGGGCGGATTAGATCATTCATCGCGGCGTCGGTAATCACAAAGGTCTTGGTGCCGTTGACCTTGGTGTAGAGCACGCGTGAAAGCAGTGTTCCCGCCTGAGCGACGAAGAAGCGGCCGGGTTCGAGCAGCAGATGCACATCCAGGCCACCCATAGCCTTCTTCAGTGCATTGGCGTATTCGTGCACCTTAGCCGCGGGGTCGAAGTTGCCGGTACCGTACTCAATACCGAGGCCGCCGCCCGCATCGACATAACGGATACTGAGACCGTCCTTGCGGAGTTGCTTCACCAGGTCCACGACCCGGGCGAGGGCTGAGCCAAAGGGCTCTGTCGAGCGGATCTGCGACCCGATGTGAACAGACACGCCCACGGGATCGAGCCACTGCTTCTTTGCTGCGCGGCGGTAAACCTTGCGGGCGATGCGAATGTCGATACCGAACTTGTGCTCGCGCAGACCGGTGGAGATGTAGGGATGCGTCTCTGCAAAAACATCCGGATTCACGCGCAGAGCGATACGCGCCTTCTTCTTCAGCTTCGCGGCTCGTTCTGCCAGCAGCTCAAGCTCGGCCTCGCTCTCGACGTTGAACATCAGGATGCCGGCCTTGAGAGCAAGATCCATCTCGGCGGCCTGTTTGCCTACACCGGAGAAGACAACGCGCTTGGCGGCATCCTTCGAGACGCGCAGAACGCGCTCCAGCTCTCCGCCGGAGACGATATCGAAGCCCGTGCCGGACTGTGCCAGCAGCTTGAGAATCGCGAGCGACGAGTTCGCCTTCACCGCATAGCAGACCGTGTGCTCGACGCCGGCAAACTCACGGGCGAAGAGATTGCGACGCTCCAGGATCTGGTCGCCGGAATAAACATAGAGCGGCGTCCCAAACTTCTGGGCGAGACCGTCCAGGGCGACGCCGCTGGGCAGACACCGGCGACAACACGGCCGGAGCGCGGTCGTGTGATGCCGTCAAAGTTGACGGACGGGTTCGCGGCCACCGCAACATCACCGAACGAGGCAACAGACGCACCGCAGGCAGAACAAAAGCTGGCCCCGGCGCTTACTTGCTTTCCGCAACGAGAACAGTACATGGTTACACTCCCATGGAAGAATTCCATTGTTTCATACGCTGCATGCTCTCTATTCGTTCCAACAAAGCAGAAGGCCCGACATAGTGCCGGGCCTTCTGCCATGGTGAATCAGGGGAGGACATCTTAGGCCTTAGTAGCGGTAGTAACCGCGATAATACGGACGATAGTACGGACGGTAATAGCCGCCACCGTAGTAGTACGGTCCAGGTCCGCCAACGACCACCGCGCCGTAAGGATAGGCGTACGGATAGGGATACGGGTACGGACGCGGCCCCATTGTCGGAGGCCCGCCGGCGGGTCCAGCTCCGTAGGCCAGCCGGTTGAGCTCCTGCTGGTCGACTGTCGCGACAGTGACCGGCTGCGAGACACGGAAGCGCAGGACGGCCTCGCCGGGTACCCAGACGTTTCCGCTGGGGGATGCGGCTGCCGCTCCCAGGCCAACACCGCCACCGACGCCGGCTCCGATAGCGGCACCGGCTCCGCCACCGGCAACGCCACCGATGATCGCGCCGATAGCGGCGCCGCCAAGGGTGCTGTCCACGCTGGTGACGGCCTTATCGCCGCCGTTGCGCGTCCAGGGCTCGGAGGTGAGAGCAAACTCTTGTCCGCCGAGCGAGACTCCGGTGAGCAGCAACGAGACCGAGCCGCGGCCCTTGAGGGCTCCGGCGTTCGACACATTGGCAACCTGGCCATGGACGGTAGCGCCGCGCGGGATCGCGATCGCCC
>NZ_JBFRCY010000577.1:0-3062 GCF_052113305.1 Terriglobus sp. YAF25 | reverse complement strand
GATCAGGGCGGCAGGAGTCATCTGGATACATTGATTCGCATCAGAAATTGACGAAGCCGATTTCCGCAGCATCCGCATCTTTGCGTCTGCGATACAGTCAAAGCTTGGCAAACCTTCCTGCGGCAACGGAAACTGCACCCCATCTCCCCGATATCCTGGCGGAGAACCTTGATACTGTGTTCTGCGGCATCAATCCTGCTCTGAGTGCCGCTCTCGCTGGTCATCACTTCTCCAATCCCAGCAACCGCTTCTGGCGGACGCTTCATCTGGCAGGCTTCACGCCACATCTCATCCCTGCAACGCAGGACCGCGCTCTGCTGCAATACGGTTACGGCATCACCGCCGCGGTAGCCCGTCCCACCGTTAGCGCCGGTGACCTGGCGCCGCGCGAATTGCGAGCCGCCGGCGAGGAGCTGGAGAGGAAACTTTTGTGCTACCGTCCACGAGTGATCGCATTCCTTGGGAAACCTGCCATCAGCGCCATCGTTCGTAAGCCCACGGTTGCATGGGGACGGCAGTCATTCAGCTTTGCCGGCTCCACGGTGTGGGTGTTACCCAATCCCAGCGGCCTGAACCGGGCGTTTTCGCTGAACGCACTTGTCTCCGGCTATCGCGAACTTCGTGAGGCCCTCTAGAGCATTTCTCCTGTAGGTGTAGTGTAGGGATTCGTATCGATAGGCGTTTTCCGCAATGAAAACGCCGCTGCACCCTCCTTCCGGACTATCCAGCAACAGGAGAAATGCTCTAGTGAGCGGGATTCCCAAACAGGTTGCTAGTTGGTGTGAAACACAGAGGAGGAACGGCTTCTCTGCTAAGGGTGATCCACCATGCGGCTGCGTCCTTTTCGGCGTTCCAGACGTCTTCTCATCACGTGCAAAAGAAGGTCCATCGGCTCCCCGATCCCCGCGGGAAAAACTCGCGCGCCTTCGTCTGCCCAATCCGCACCGCCACCTCTGATTCAGGAGATTTCATGACGCACTCGTGTGCCATGCGCCGCGCTTTTACCGCGGCCGTACTTCTCGTTTCCGCCGCAATGATGGCCGCTCAGCCGCCCCAGGGGCAGGGCCGCCGTCCGCAGATTCCGGATACCGGCGGACGTTCCGCCACCTACGATCCGCTGAAGACCTTTGCGCCTTATGCCATGCCGCAGCCAGTTACGAGCTATCGTGGCGCCGATGGCGCACCGACCCCGGCGTACTGGCAGAACTCGGCTGACTACGAGATGCACGCGACCATCGATCCGGGGACGAAGACGCTCTCGAATATCGAGACCATTACCTATACCAACAACAGCCCGGTGGCGCTCAACAGCCTATGGCTGCAGGTAGAGCAGAACACCTATCGCGCTGATGCACGTTCGCGTGCCTTCTCTGGCGGTAGCCGCCAGCGGCCGGAGAGTATCAACACCGACGGCACGGTCTTCGAATCGATGGAGCTGGTCTCCACCGCGAAGGGCGCCAAGCCCGTGAAGGCCGAGTACGAGATCAGCGATACGCGGGCACGGATCGATCTGCCCGCGCCGCTGGCGCATGGAAGCAGCATCAAGATTCTGATCAAGTATCACTACACGGTGCCGGGTATCTGGGGCGGACGCACCTCGGTCGACGATGTGAAGGATGGGCCGATCTACGACATCGCGCAGTGGTATCCCCGGATGGCTGTTTATGACGATATTCACGGCTGGGACACGCAGCCCTTCCTCGGCAACGAGTTCTATACCGAGTTCGGCAATTACGACTTCTACGTCACCGTGCCCTCGAACTACCTGGTCGCGGGTACCGGTTATCTGGTGAATGGCACGGAGGTGCTCACCAAGACGCAACAAGACCGCCTGAAGCAGGCTGCAACGAGCGACAAGACGATCTTCATTCGCACGCAGGATGAGGTGCACGATCCAGCCAGCCGGCCGAAGAAGGACGGCACGCTGACCTGGCACTATCACATGGACCACACGCGTGATGCCGTCTTCTCCGCATCGCCATCGTTCATCTGGGATGCCGCCAAGATCAATCTTCCCGGTGGCAAGACCTCGCTCGCGGAGAGTTTCTACCCTGCGGAGGCCGCCGGCGATGACGGTTGGGGACGCTGCACCGAGTATCTGAAGGACGCCGTCGAGCACTTCTCGCAGGATTGGTACGCCTATCCCTATCCAGCAGGTATCAACGTTGCCGGTTTCTCTTCCGGAATGGAGTATCCGGGCTTGGTCTTCGATGGTATCCGTTCCAAGAGCAAAGGGCTTTTTGTCGTCACTGCTCATGAGATCGGTCACACCTGGTTCCCGATGGTGGTGCAGTCGAACGAGCGTCGCGATGCCTGGATGGATGAGGGCTTCAATACCTTCATCGATATCTACGAGTCTGACCAGTTCAACCATGGTGTCTGGGGTCCGAAGCGCGATGGCGAGTATGCTCCCGGCGGAGGATATCCGGCAGACGAGATCGCCAAGGTCAATGCCGATCCAGAGGCTCCGCCCATTCTGATGCGCTCTGACGCCATCCGGGAGAGGTATCGCCATCCCATCACCTACTTCAAATCGGCGGAGGGGCTGTATCTGCTACGCGAAGAGATTCTGGGCCACGAGGTCTTTGACCGCGCGTTCCGTAAGTACATCAACGACTGGGCCTTCAAGCATCCCACGCCGTCAGACTTCTTCCGCGAGATGGAGAGTGAGGGTGGTGAAGACCTCAGCTATTTCTGGCGGGGTTGGTATGAGAACAACTGGGCGATGGATATGGCTGCGAAAGATCTGAAGTACAACGATCCGGCTGATCCTTCTAAAGGGGCCCATGTCACCATCGAGCAGAACGGGCAGTTGGTTCTGCCGGCGTGGGTGCAGGTGAAGTACGACGACGGAACGGACCTGAAGGTCAAGCTACCGGCGGAAACCTGGATGCAGAAGGCGACGTACAACATGCCTCTGCCGACGACGAAGAAGATCGCCGAAGTCACCATCGATCCGGAACATCGTATCCCTGATGGCAACCGTGCGAATAACACGGCGAAGCCGTAGTCGTCATTTCTTCTCTGGAGACAAGGCCGCACATTCTGTGCGGCCTTTGTGC
>NZ_JBFRCY010000576.1:0-3063 GCF_052113305.1 Terriglobus sp. YAF25 | reverse complement strand
GTGATAGCCAACTTCGTCCAGTGAGGTTTCAAGCTTGTCCGCGGCATACCAGGCTCCCCGGGTGGAGTCGTTAAACCTCGATCCAGTAGGGCTTGGATGAAGGTAAGCCGCGCGGATGATATGGGCATTTGGGATGCCATAGACGAGCTCATAGGTGCTGATGCCAATCAGACCAGACTGTTCGCCCTGAATACGATCGTTCGTGGCTCCGTCGAGACGGATGAGCTTTGCGAGCATCTCGTCATCGTCCGCAAGACCGCTGAGCACGGTACCGCTGTCGCTGTAGCGGGAGGGGATCAAGCGATGCATTCGGTCCTGGTCAATTCGCCGGACAGGCGGAGTCACTGCCCGCCCCGCCAGGCATCGAGCATACGGCGGACATCCAGCATGCCGGGCATGCCACGCTGGATCATATAGGCTAGCGGGCTTCGGCCGGAGAAGAGCGGTCCACGATTTTCAAGCGTAATCCAGCGGTCTGCCCAAGGCTTGCCGAAGTAGATGTGGAGCGCCTTGTAGATGCCGATCAACAGCGAGATACGGGTAAGGGTGTCTTGATCGAGCGTCCGCCTGGGGTTGGTCTTCCAGGCATGAAAGGTGGAAGAGGCAACTCCACCGAGCAACGCGCGCGACTGCTCCTCGTTCAGGTCCCACTTTTTACGGAGATTGAGAAACGCCTTAATCGCCGCAGAGGAGAGCTCCGCGCGCTCAGATGGATTGCCGAGATCGGCGCCGGAGTCAAAGTCATAGCCTGCGACCCTGGGAAGAACGAGCGTTGCGGCGGCTGCCATGAGCATTCCTCGCTTTCGAGGAAAATTATCCTCGAAAGCGAGATTAAAAGCAAGACCCGCCGGGGAGGTTAGCAGTAAACCGGAGGTTCCACCCTGGCCGCCGGCGCCAGGCGATGGGCAATCATGCGGCGGGCGCGCATCAGGCGAGATTTGGCGGCGGCGTTCGACAGGCCATGCTTGACGGCGAGTTCTTCCACTGGAAGCTCCTTCACGATTCTGTCCTTGGCGACGCCCTGCAGGATCGTGGGGAGCTGGCCGATCGCCTTGTGCAGCCGCCTCCGTGCCTCCCAGTCGAAATAATGCTCCTCCGGTGTAGGGCAGGTGGCTGCCAGGTGCAGGACCGGTTTACTGGTCTCATTGCCGAGCAGATCTTCGAGTGCGAGGGTGGGGTGCCGTCTCTTCTTCCTGAGCTGCATCAGCGCGGAGTTGATAGAGATGCGGGTGATCCAGGTTGCGAAGGTGGCTTCGCCGCGGAAGGTGGAAAGCTTGCGAAAGGCCCGGAACATGGCGTCCTGAACGGCGTCCTCGGCATCCTCAGTGTTCTTCAGGATACGCAGTGCCGCTTTGTAAGCCGTTCCTTTGTGCCGTTTCATCAGCTCGCTCCAGGCCGAGAGATCTCCTGTGCGGCTTAGCGCGACGAGCTCTTCCGAGTTGATGGTTGTCTGCTGGGCGATCATTCTCTGCGGGGCGGTCGCTCTCTGCTGAGTATTGTGCGGTAAATGGGCAAACGATGTAGGCACGGAAATCCTCCAGGGGGATGGTTCTTGCAGGTCCGTATCAGTCCCGATGCTTTGAGGATGGCAGAGAGGAAAGCAATGTCACAGCCACTTTGGGGGGATGTGTCCCGCCCTACTTCAGGGGATAGGAGAATGCCCCATTTGTTGAAAGCTGTAATTCTCGGCTTCTTTAGGAGCGACAATTATGTCATGTCGGATCGAAGCGGGCAGTCGGGGGATGAAATATACCCCGACGATTTCCATACCAGGAACATTCGGCTTGAGTCAGCATTAGCCATTGCCGATCTTCCGCCGGCAGATATTGCAGCTTATCTCCGCCGACACCCCGACGTTGCCAACGACCTGCTCCTTGAGTCCTGCGACAAGCGGTTCAGTCCGTCCTCATTCATAACGGAGAACGATTACGGCTTTACTGTTGGCTGGTACTCACTGGGGGCGGGATACCAATGCACCAGACAATTCTCTGAATTGGCGGATGCTGCCACCGATTATCTATTGTTTTCGCTCGGCAAAGGTCGATGGATACGGTAGGGAGTTGGAGATGAAATCGCCATCGAATAGCTCTGCTATGGCCGTACTACGGTTGTTCTACACCAAAGGAGCCGCCGCGCATACACGATTACGCCCTTCCGCTTTCGCGCGGTAAAGGGCGGTATCGGCCGCGTGCAGCAGGCGAACGAAATCGGTGTCCGGCATCTGGAGGGCGGTCGCGACGCCACAGCTCACGGTTGTCCACAAACCGATCTCCGGTCGAGCTATGGGCTGTTTCGGTGCGGGAGCTCCGGCGGTATGCACCATCATGCGGGCACGTTCCGCGACAGACAGAGCCGTCATCAGGTCAGCGCCGGGGAGCAGGAGCACAAACTCTTCGCCGCCATAACGTGCAGCGAAGTCGCCATGGCCGCGCATGGACTGCTGCACCAGGGCAGCGACGCGGCGAATCACCGCATCTCCGTAGAGGTGTCCCTGGGTGTCATTCACCAGTTTGAAATGATCGATGTCGATCATGACGGCCGACAGCGGCTGGCCGGTCTCTGCCGCGTTCTGCCACAGCTCCCGTACGCGGCGGTCAAAGGCTGTGCGGTTAGCCAGTTGGGTCAGGCTGTCCAGATGCGACACCGCCTCCAGCTCACGGTTCAATTGTCCAAGCTCTATGTTCAGTTGGTGGAGTTCGGTGTTCTTCAGGTCATTGCTCTGCTGCAGGAGATAGGAAAGGCGCTCATCCCGTTCCAGGCTGTAGTTGGCAAGCAGCATCATGGCGGCGCAGCAGGCGGAGACGCTGCCAAGCCCCAGGGTTCCAAGGAGCGATGCGGTCCAGTTGATACGGAGAAACGCGATGGAGGTGACGATGTATGCCACCGAACAGAACAGGGCATAGCTCCAGCGCAGGCGCATCACGATATTGGTGATGAGCAGCAACAACATCAGGCTTGCCTGCATGTGGGCCAGCAGCGTCTCTCCGGGACCGGAATAGAGATAAAAGAAGCTTCCGGCCGCTAAGCCCGCCACCGCTATCACGGTGATGCCGCGGACGAGGC
>NZ_JBFRCY010000575.1:0-5537 GCF_052113305.1 Terriglobus sp. YAF25 | reverse complement strand
GGGAGAGGGCGCGCCCGCATTGCTGGCGAATTTGAAGCGCCTGTTCTCGGACCGCAGTCCGCAATAAGGTGCCGCTCATTGGACATTCGTGAATTTCGACGGATCCTTCTGCTGACATTTCTGCTGCCGATTGCCGCATTGCTGATCGTCAGTGGAGTCCTGTCGTGGCAGATCCGTTCCGCCAATCTGGCGGTGAACCAGCTACAACTGATCGACCGGAACCTGCAACGGCTGGGGCAGGCACAAAAGCTCATCCTCGACCAGGAGACTGGACTCCGGGGCTACCAGCTCACGCATGACGAACAATTTCTCGATCTGTATCGCGGCCATGAAGGCGAGATTGTCCAGAGATTGAATGACGTTGAACAGACACCCGGCCTGAGCTTGTCCCAAACCACCCGCATCCGTAATCTCCGGGCATCCTATCTGCAATGGAAACATGGCTTCGCCGATCTCCAGATAGAGGCTCTACGCACAGGTAAAGCCGAGAACCCGGTTGAGGTAAATCTGCAGGGCAAAGCGCAGATGGATACCATCCGCAGTCAGTTTTCAGAGACGATGCAGGCGACCAGCGTTCTGCGGCAGCAGAGCGTAGGGGTCTGGCAAGAGCGGGCACGCATCACCAGGGTCTACCTGCTTGTTCTTTCCCTTCTGACCGGGACTTTGATCGCAATCTACATGAACCATCAGCTCAACCGTGTCTCTCTCAGCTTCCAGACATCGGTGACGTCACTGCAGGAGCGAGCCGATCAGCTCTTTGCGTCAGAGCAGCGGCTGCGGACGACACTGGTTTCGATTGGCGACGGCGTGATCGTCACCGATGGACATGGGCTGGTGACCATGCTGAATCCGATTGCGTCGGAGCTGACTGGCTGGACGATTGATGAAGCCTTCGGTCAGCCCATCGAAGATGTCTTCGATATCGTCAACGAAGAGACCCGGTTGCCGATCGAAAGCCCGATCGCCCGGGTAAAACGTATGGACCGCGTTATGGGGCTTGCCAACCACACCATTCTGCGGCGCCGCGACGGGACCGAGGTTCACATCGACGACTCAGGAGCTCCTATTCGCGACGCAGAGGGGCTGATGGTGGGCGTTGTGATTGTCTTCCGCGATATCACCCATGAGAAGCAGACACAGCGGATTCTTATCTCCAATGAGCGGCTTGCTGTTACCGGGAGGTTGGCAGCCACCATCGCGCATGAGATTCATAACCCGCTGGACTCGTCACCAATCTGATCACCAACGCCTACGAAGCCGCTGACCCCGGGGGATCCGTCCGAGTAGAACTAATCAAGCTGGGCGATGGGGCACGGGTCATACTGACCAACAGCGGACCGGCGATCGACGAGCAAACCCAGCAGAACCTCTTTCAACCCTTCTTCTCGACGAAGGGAGAAAGAGGCACAGGCCTTGGTCTGTGGGTCAGCCGCGGCATTCTAAGCAAGCATGGAGGCCGGATCGAGCTCGAAAGTCCCGCCTTCCCCGATGGTACGGGAGTCAAAGTGACGGTGACCCTGCCGCGGAAATTCGTCGTACACGCACCGGCAGAGACTGCCTAGGGTGTATCGGCAAATTCGAGATAGCCCATACATCGGGTGCCCCATGTCCCTCGGGGACATGGCCCGGCTCTCACCATCCCAAGTACTTATCTAACCTTTTCTGCATCATCGTCTGAAAGATCAAAAATACGGTCGCGCGAAGCGCGATACCCCACGCTAAACCCCAACGAACAAGTTCGCTAGTTRCCCCATCCTTCGCGATAAGACTGCGCAGAATGGGGCAACTAGAGCATTTCTCCTGTTGCGGGGTAGTCCGGAAGGGGAGTGCAGCGGCGTTTTCATTGCGGAAAACGCCCATAGATAACGAATCCCTACACTACACCTACAGGAGAAATGCTCTAGCGCCTTCTGTTTCCGAATTTTTCGATACAACCCTAGGCGTTCAGCTCTTCCACAATCAGCTTCGCTGCGGTTTCGCATTGCGCGTGCGAAACGTCGTTATGCGTTACCAGCCGCACTGCATGCGGACCGATGGCGCTGCAACGAATGCCCTTTGCTTCCAGGCGGCGAACAAGCCCTACCGCATCCCCCTGGCCGGCCAGACGGAAGATCACGATATTGGTCTGTACGCTTGAAAGATCGATCTCCGCGGCTGGAGAGGTGGCAATCGCTTCCGCCAGCAGACGGGCATTCGCATGATCTTCCGCGAGCCGTTTGGACATCTCCTCCAGGGCAATCAAGCCAGGCGCGGCCAGTACACCTGCCTGCCGCATGCCACCACCCAGGGTCTTGCGAATGACACGTGCACGGTCGATGGATGCGCGGCTGCCGACAATCATCGAGCCGACGGGCGCAGCCAGGCCTTTGGAGAGGCAGAACATGACCGTGTCGAAGCCACTGGTCAGCCGTGAGACGGAAACACCAAGCGCGATGGCGGCGTTGAAGACGCGGGCTCCATCCAGATGCGTCGGAATGCCACACTCCTTGGCACCAGCCCAGATCTCCTCAAAGACATCGAGCGGCGTGACCGTTCCTCCTGCCATGTTGTGCGAGTTCTCGAGCTCGATCAGCCCCGTACGCGCGCGGTAATACGCTGCGGTATTGAGGACAATCTTTTCGCGGATCTGAGCCCAGGTAAGCACGCCCCGGTCTCCAAAGATAGTGCGAGGCACAGTTCCCGCGACGRAGACCATCGATCCCATCTCCCAGTCGAGAATATGGGCGCGTGATTCGCAGATAACCTCCTGCCCCGGCCGTGTATGAACCATGATGGAGGTGAGGTTGCCCATCGACCCGGTGGGAACAAAGATCGCAGCTTCTTTACCGAAGACTTGTGCGGCTCGCGCTTCCAGCCGGTTGACCGTTGGGTCTTCCCCGTAGACATCGTCGCCGACCTCGGCGGTAGCCATAGCCTGGCGCATAGCGGCGGTGGGTTTGGTCAACGTATCGCTGCGAAGCTCGATAATCTCCATGCCTGTATTGTCTCAGGCAGTAGAGCATTTTCCCTGTTGCTGGCTATCCCGAAAGAGGAGTGCAGCGGCGTTTTCGTTGCGGAAACGCCCATAGATGCGGAAGCCCCACTCTGCACCTACAGGGAAAATGCTCCAGCACCCAGAAGCTCGGTGAAGACGTCGTTCGAGAGAAGACGCCCCTTCGGGGTCAAAGCGACCCGGTCTCCCTGAAGCTGCATCAGACCCTCTCGAACCAACTGCTGCATCACAGGAACGACGGGACCTTCTTCAGGAAGAAGAATTCCCTCATTCAGCCGCAGGCCGAGGAAGACCTCTTCCTCCGATGCCTCATGCGGCGAGACAGCAACCGGATCCGGCGATGCATTGCCTTTCAGATAGGCGTTCAGATCGTCTGTGTTCTGGAAGCGCCGATCGCCTAGCATAGAATGTGCGTCCAACCCCAGACCGAGGTATGGAAAGCGCTTCCAATACTTAAGGTTGTGGCGGGAGGCGTGGCCAGGACGGGCGAAGTTCGAGATCTCGTATTGAGGAATGCTGTTGTTCCCCAGGAACTCACAGGCCTCCAGATACATCTCTGCCACCAGGCCATCGTCGGGCACATGGTGGGCGTGGTAACGGACGCCACCGGCGATGAGTTCCCTTCCGAGCCGGGACTCTTCATCGACCTCCAGCATGTAAATACTGGCATGAGGCACACCTGCGGCAGCGGCCTGCTCCAGGGAGATGCGCCAGCTCTCGGGAGTCTGGTGCGGCAGGCCTGCGATCAGATCGACATTGATCTCCTGCACACCTGCGGAGCGGAGACGGGCGATCTCGGCCAGGCAGACATCCTTTGTGTGGAAGCGGCCGACGGCGCGTGATTCCTGGTCGACGAAGGACTGCACTCCCAGGCTGACCCGGTTGGTAAAGCATTCGATTCACGCCTGATGCGGCGTTTGCTGACCTATCTGCGGCCATACACCGGTCACGCCCTGATCTCCGCTTTGGCGATCCTGTTGAAGGCGGGGGCGGACGTGGCAGGACCGTTCCTGGTCAAGGTAGGCGTCGATGCCTATATGACTCCCGAACCGGGGCACAAACCGGCCTGGATCGTCCGCTATCTGAGCCACGACCCGATTACCGGTATCTCCCAGCTTGCGGCGCTGTATCTCATAGCTCTGCTGGTGAGCTATGGCCTGGAGTTCATGCAGACCTACCTGATGCAGTGGACCGGGCAGCGCGTGATGTTCGATATGCGCAGCCAGATCTTCCGGCATCTGCAGCGCATGGACGTCAGCTTTTACGACCACAACCCCGTGGGCCGGCTGGTGACGCGCGTCACCGGCGATGTCGACGCCCTGAACGAGATGTTCACCTCGGGCGTGCTGGCCATCTTCGAGGACGTCTTCGTCCTGCTGTTCATCGTGATTGTGATGGTGCAGATGAATCCCCTGCTGGCGCTGATGACGCTCTCGGTGATTCCGGCCATCATCTACTGTACAAAGTTGTTCCGCGACCATGTGCGGAACAGCTACAGGCGCCAGCGCGGCGCGACAGCGCGCATCAACTCCTTCACGCAGGAGTATGTCTCGGGCATGGCGGTTGTACAGATGTTCAACCGCGAGAAGCGCGCCTTCCGTGACTTCTCCGCCGTCAACGATGAAAACAAACAGGCGTGGACCGATGCAATCTTCGCCTATGCGCTGTATTACCCGGCCGTCGAACTGCTTTCAGCGACAGCCATCGCACTGGTGATCTGGCGCGGCGGAGCCGGCGTCCTCTCCGGGTATGTCACTCTCGGCGTGCTGATCGCTTTCATGCAGTATGCACAGCGGTTCTTCCGCCCCATCCAGGACCTCAGCGAAAAGTACAACATCCTGCAGGCAGCGATGGCAGCCGCGGAGCGCATCTTCAAGCTGCTGGATACCGCTCCCACGATCCAGTCACCWGCACAACCGATTGCCGGCGATAACTCCGGCGCGGTCGAATTCCGCAACGTCTGGTTCACCTATCAGCGCCTGACCGAGGCCCAGCAAGTCTTCGTCTCCTCCGCTACGGATGAAGAGTTGGCTGCCGACACCCAGATTGAATGGATTCTGAAGGGGGTCTCATTCATCATCGCCCCCGATGAGACCGCCGCCATTGTGGGCCACACCGGCGCGGGCAAGACGACCATCACCAGCCTGATGATGCGCTTCTACGACGTGCAGCGGGGCGAGGTCCTCGTGGATAGCGTGGACGTCCGATTACAGGATCTGAATCGCCTGCGCAGACGCTTTGGCGTCGTACTGCAGGACCCATTCCTGTTCACCGGCACCATTGCCCAGAACATCCGCCTGGGAAGCGAGTGGATTACTGAAGAACAACTGCAGCAAGCGGTCGAAGACGTCAATCTGGGAGCTTTCATCCGCAGCCTGTCAAAAGGTCTTCTAGAACCGGTCGTCGAGCGCGGAGCCACCTTCTCCACCGGGCAGAAGCAACTGATCTCTTTTGCACGTGCTCTGGCCCATCGACCGGGCATCCTGATCCTGGATGAAGCGACCAGCTCCGTCGATACCGAGACAGAACTGCTGGTTCGCTCGGC
>NZ_JBFRCY010000574.1:0-3070 GCF_052113305.1 Terriglobus sp. YAF25 | reverse complement strand
GCGGTAGGTCAGCTCAGTTCAGCCGTCGATACCGGACATCTGATCGCAACCCTGTGGTCAACGCAGGAAAGTATCTTTCTCGCACAATATTCGCTATCCTCTGCCGGAAAACATACCGTCACYGTGTCGACGGCATCGACCGGAGGATTTTTCTCTTTTCTTTGGGCGGGCGTATGTGGCGAAAACTACAACAATGTTCCGGGCGCACCGAGCGTTCTCCTTGGCTCTGTTCCACGCGCAAAACCAGATGACCTGAACTATGAGATCCTCCAGTACAACATGCGATTTCTCGATATGGCTCGGAAGTTTCAGCAGCAGGGCATGAACGTTACGACTGTGGATACATTTCACGTCTATGACACAAGCGACCTTTCCGACGACGTGCACCCAAACCGGGCAGGGCATACGAAACTAGCCGCAGCCTTTCAAGCTGCCTTCTAGATAGTCCTTTCGAGCCTTCATGGGATGGAAGGTGGCCGGTTGCAAATAAGATCTTCATTCACTTTGTCTTCATGCCTGTCGTTAGCTAATCCTTCAAAAGCCGATCGATCCCGTCGCTGGCTACAAGCCGGTCTTCGCTGTAGCAGCGCGCCTTACCGGCTATCGGACAGGATGTCGCAGAGGGAGCTTTACAGGATGAGTAAAGCCTTTCGTCGCGGCCGAGTCGAGCATAACAATACTTAGATCTAGTAGGCACCCTTGCCGCGGAAGACCACACTGATCGTCTTGGCCAGGATCTTGAGGTCCATCGGGAGATTCCAGTGATCGATGTAGTGGAGATCCAGACGGATGGTCTGATCGAAATCCGTCTCTGAACGGCCGGAKACCTGCCACAGGCCGGTGATGCCAGGTTTGACCGAGAAACGGCGCATCAGCCACGGTTCGGAGAAGAGCGCGACGTCGCGATTGGGCAGAGGCCGCGGGCCTACGAGAGACATCTCTCCGCGCAGCACGTTGAAGAGCTGCGGCAACTCGTCCAGCGAGGTGCGGCGCAGGAACTGACCTACCTTGGTGATGCGGGGGTCGTTCTTCATCTTGAACATTGGCCCGCCGAACTCATTGTGCTTCTCGAGCGCAGCCATCCGAGCCTCGGCGTCAACCACCATGGAACGGAACTTCATCATGCCGAAGGTGCGCTTGTTCTTGCCCCACCGCTCCTGCCTAAACAAAACCGGACCTTTGCTGGTGAGCTTGATGGCAAGAGCAATGGTAAAGAAGACCGGCAGCAGCAGGATGATGCCGAACAGCGCCGCGGTACGATCAAAGATATCTTTCAGGAGCAGGCGCTGGTCGCTATGCACCATCTCCATGCCGCGAACGCCGGTCTCTTCATCGACCGTGGTATTTTTGGCAATCTTCGATTGAAAGAGATCAACGGAGTACAGGGCTTTTACGCCGGCATGGCCGCACATGGCAACAGCCTGTTGTACGTCGGCAAAGGCGCTCTTGAGCGGAAGGGCGATGAGAACTTCGTCGACGGGACGGCGCATGAGGATGTTCTCAAGGTCATCCAGCGGTCCCAGGACCGGGGCGAGGCCTTTGCAGTCGGGCTGTGGATCAGAGTCCACAAAGCCGCAGATCTGATAGTCAAATGAAGGATGAGCCAGCAGCTGCTGAGTCAGCATGAAGGCACGCGGGCCGGTTCCGACCACGACGACATTCCGCTTCTTACGCAACGCCGGCTGAACACTGTCGTAGAAGGTGAACAGGACCACCCGGTTCAGCCCCATCAGCAGCAGACCTGTGACCGCGAAAAGAAGGCTGATGTGCCAGATCTGGCTGAAGGTGTATTTGCCGAGAAACATCGTCAGCGCGACAGGCAGTGCGGACAGGCTGACGGCCACCGGGCCGCGCAGCATGAAACCGAGCTGAGAGGCGCTCTGGCGGGGCCGGTACATGCCGGTCGCCCAGAAAAAGGCTCTCCAGACAACGAGCAGCGCCGCGCCCACGATCAGGGTCTGGATGGAGACGCGCAGGGCGAGAATCTGCTTGAGAGACTGGCCCGCAGCCAGAGAAGAACCGAATAACGAGACCAGCAGAGCGATAGAAAGGCTTACGGTATCAGCAATACGTACTGACCCCTTGGAGAACCGACGCATGAGTAGGGTGTCTCCTGCAGGGACGGTCGGTGCTGCCGTCGCCCTGGCCGACGGGGATTGGGCTGCGGGGATCCGGGCGGCCTCGTCAACGCCCGATTTGAGAATGTGATCTTCCATCTGTCACCCTCTGTACTGCTCAGTTCCGGGTTCAGATCCCCCCGGGCAGCTCTAGAAGACCAGCAGAGGGCGGGGGGAGTACATGCACCTTTCGGGTCAGGCGGTTACCTTGGAGTGGTAGCAATCCGGCCCAGGAGATGCTCCCCGCCAGTATAGCCAGTTCAAATACCGAAGCAACCGTAATAAATGCCTAGGTATCCGCAAGCAAAGAATTGTTACACTCTTGCAGGAAATGCCGCCTCAGCCTTCGCCGAACTACTCGCAGCCGAAKATCCGCCAGATTGTTCTGGAGGCTATCTTCCGGCACGAACGGCTCTTCTGGCTGACGATCGCAGGCATCATGCTGCTGGTAGCAGTTGGAACTTACCTTACCCCCAAGAAATACCAGGCCGACGCCAAGCTGATGGTGCAGAACGTACGTTCGTCCTCGCCACTGACCACGACGGCCTCTGATCGCCTGGTGACCTCCGGTACGGTTTCCGCCGAACAGATCTCGACACAGGTAGAGATGCTGCAGAGCCCGGCCGTGGCGCTGCGGGCGATTGGGGCGGGGCCCGCAGGAAGCGTGAGCCGCGAAAAAAGTCGAGAGGCGGAGAAGCTGGGGAAGGCGCTCAGCGTTGAGGCTGTCCACCAGACCAACCTGATTGAGCTGAAGCTATTGGGTGACTCACCTGAACAGGCCTCGGACCAGTTGCGGCGGGTAATCGACGCCTATTTCACCGAGCGGGCAGGGTCGGGCCTGTCCGCTGGTGCGGCGTCCTTTTTCGACGAACAGTTGCGCTTCAAGCAGCGGCAGCTCCAGGTTGACCAGGAACTGCTTTCCGACTTCCAGGTGAAACATGGCATCTCCGATC
>NZ_JBFRCY010000573.1:0-6690 GCF_052113305.1 Terriglobus sp. YAF25 | reverse complement strand
GTGTAGCTCTGCTCGTCCAGAGGACGGGCAGAGCCTCAAAGGCTATGCGTTTGATTGTAGATAGTCGTTGATTGCTTTGTATTCTTCGTCCGGCAGAACGAAGTCGAGCGCCTCTGCGGTCTCTTCCACCTGCTGCGGATTGCGTCCACCGACAATGGCCGCCGTAATCGCAGGATTCTTCAGCGTCCAGGCGATGGCGATGACGCCGGCGGTGACACCGTACTTCGCTCCGATCTCCTTCAGCTTGTCCGCGACCTTGAGGTTTTGCGAGAGCTTCGGCTCCTGGTAGTTCAGGGCGCGCTTGCGGAAGTCGTCGTCCGGCATCTGGGCAACGCGCTCTTTGGTCATCTTGCCGGTGAGCATCCCGCTCTGCATGGGCGAGTAGTTGATGACGCCAATGCCGTTCTCACGGCAGAAGGGAAGCACCTCCGCCTCGTAGTCGCGCTTTAGCATGGAGTAGGGCGGCTGCAGCGAGGTGATGGGAGCGATCTTCTGGGCACGCTTCATCTGATCGACGGAGAAGTTCGAGACGCCGATCCAGCGCACCTTGCCCTCGCGCTGCAGCTCCGCCATGGCCGTCCAACCCTCTTCGATCTCTTCATCCGGCTTCGGCCAGTGAATCTGGTACAGATCGATCACGTCGAGATTCAGGCGGTTCAGCGAGTCTTCGCACTCCCGCTTGATCTGCTTCATGGAGTTGGTAATGTTGCCTTTGTCATCCCACACCATGCTGGATTTCGTAAAGATCCACGGCTTGTGCGCAGACTTCCGAAGGGCTTTGGCGACAACCTCTTCCGAGTGTCCCAGCCCGTAGACGGCAGCGGTGTCGATCCAGTTGACGCCGAGATCGAGGGCGCGCTCGATGGCAGCGATGGAGTCCTTATCTTCCTGCGCGCCCCAGCCGAAGGCCCATCCTCCGCCGCCGATAGCCCAGGCGCCGAATCCGATGGGGGAAAGCTGCATATCTGAGTTGCCGAGAATGTTGAAGTTCACGCATCGCTCCTTTGGCAATATCTCGATCTCGCGATTGTATGAGATGCAAGCGACAGGGGGAAAACGGTGGTGTTGAAGAGGAAAATAACGTGCTGTCTTCGGGCAGGCGCGCGGCAGGGTGCGCACCAAATGGTGCCTTCTAGAGACAATGCTCTATAGCTAATTTTTAGTTGACCGTGACGGTCTTCGTGGCCTGGTAAACGCCTCCATTCCCGTCCCACATCTTGAAGACGAGGAAATGTTCTCCAGAGGACAGACTTTGGGTGGTGTCCAAATAGGAGGTAGCCCCGGTCGTGTTGTTCACCACCAGGTTCCCGTCGATGTAGAGTTGCGCTGCGGTGGGGATATTGTCGGTAGCTCCGTTGGCGAGGATGTGCACCGGTGAGTTGCTCGTCGTGCCCGAAGGCAGGCAGATGTTGGCTGAGCCAAAAGCCGCGGCGCAAGTCGGGTACGGACTCCCGTTGAAGACGGTGATGGTACGGTCGGCCACAAAGCTGACACCGCTCTGATCCCAGCCCTTGGTCACCAGCAGGTGAGTGCCTGGATTAAGGTTGAAGGCTGTATCGAAGCTCGTCACCGGCTTCGAGTATTGGAGTGTGCCATCGATGTATTCCTGCATCGCGGTCATGGGCGTGGTGTCGTAGCCGTTGGCTTGCACCGTCATCGGGCTCGACGCGTAGGTGTTGTTTACCGGCTGGCATACGGTCACGGAAGGGCTGATGGTGTAAGTGCTGCACCCGGCGCGATCGCTACCGTTGATATATACCTCTGTTCCTGCGCCCCCCAACATGATGAAGCTCATCATTCCATTGCGGGTCCAGTCTCCAGGGACGATGTCTCCGGCGTTATCGGTATCTGCGAAGTAATACTGCGGTGTCTGCTGGAATGTGCCATCGGCGTTGCCCAGCCACACCATCAATCCCGCGTAGCCATCGATCTGCTTGTGGTAGCCCGCCGCTACGATGTCGATAATGCCGTCGCCATTTACATCGACTGGCCAAGGCGTGCTGCCCGCGAGATCGGGCGGATCGGTGACCGCAGTGCGATGGATGAATGTCTGATTGCCCATCCCGTAGAAGATGTCGATCCCGGTGCAGGATAACGTTTGGGAGGTGCCCAGAGGCACACTGGGGTCGCAGTAGTACGAGACGAGAATATCGTCGATTCCGCTGCCGTTGGCGGAGCCCACATTGTTGTGTACTGCCCCCCCGCCTGAAAGGTTCCATTACCGTTGCCGTAGAACACTTGCAGCGCGTTGTTCGTAGCTGCCACCAGGTCGAGATTGCCGTCTCCGTTTAGGTCAGCCACGGCGAGATCGTTTGTAAAAGTGCCTGGTGAAGCAACTGTTTGCGGAGCCTGGAAGGTGCCATCGCCGTTCCCGGTCAACATCGTAAACACCGTCTGGGATTGCGTACTACCCACATAGACAACGTCCTGCTTGCCGGCATTGTGGAAGTCCCCGCGAACGAGAGCATAAGAGGGCGCGACGGTCCAGGAGTTGGTACCGTACACTTCAAAGCTCGGTATGGTTTGAGAGGCTAAGGCAGCGGATGCTCCAAAGAGGAGAACCGAAAGCAGAAGAGGTTGACGCATAGGGAACTCCCAAACTGCATTGCAGTAGAAGAGTTCCCACTCCCGAATGGTTGCCTCATGTTCAAAATCGAGCGCGTTCTGGCCGACATTTAGTCTAGGGCTGAATCAGAAACTCGCCATTCTGCATGATCTGGGTCTCCCCATGTTCATCGCCCAGCCAGATATTGAAGTGCAGGCCCACGACGTCAATGTGCGTTGACGATCTCCAAGGCGCGCCAGTGTGCGCCCCATAGGGATCGCCGAAGGCGATATGGATACCCGGGAACTTTTCGTCCTGCAGAATATTGCCGATCACCTTAGTGACGCCGATGTTGGTGCCAATGGCAAACTCGCCGACGCGGTCGGAGTTGCCGTCGGTGTGGGTGTAGTCCCAGAAGTCTTCCTCAAGCTGTTTGTTGTCACTGGCCACGCGGCGGATGCGGTTGCCCTCGATCCAGATCGTGAGCGGGGTGTGCTCCAGGATGCCGTAGCGGGCGCAGAGAAAGTCGCCGACAACGCCGTCCACAACGAAGACGCCGTTCACTTCTCCCGGCGCGGTGAAGCACTCGCCGCCGGGCAGGTTGCCCCACTTCTCCCGCGAGATGATGCCGGAGGTCTTGAACCACTTGTACTCGGGTGAGAGCGCCACATGCAGGTCAGTTCCAGCCGGGGTGGTGGCGCGCACGTAGGTCGCTTTCCGCACCCGGTCCAGCACAGCCTGGGAGAGGGCATCGACCGCCTGATAATCGGCGCGCATGCCCTGGGTCATGATCTCGGGGGTGATGTTCACCATATGGGCATGGCGGATTCCCTGGCGATTCACCACGTCGGTCATCTGCATGCGGCTGCGCAGCTCGTTCGGCTGTACCTCGACAGCGAAGATTGAGACCTGGGAGGTTTCCATGTCGTCCAGAACCGCCTGCGGCATGTTCGCCAGCGGCCGGGGCGCAAGTTGTTCTAAAACAAAGGCGTTCCAGGTACAGCCCAGGGATTCCAGCTCTGCCGCGATGGAGGCAGCGATGGGAAGACACTTCTCATCGGTGATGAGAGTGACTTTTTCTTCCGGCTGAACACGCAGGCAAGTGCGCACTGCGGAGCGGGCGCCGGGCGTGAACTCGGCGGGAAACGAGATCGAGAGGAGGGGCTGCTGCTGTGGGGCCGTCTGAATCATGGCGTTACTCCAAGTTTAAGGCATTGTGAACGACATTGCAGGCGGATGAAAAGAAGAACCCCGGCCGAAGCCGGGGTTCGTTTCCGGGTTTGGGACGCCAGGATCAGGCGCGGTGCAGTTCGCTCGGGATGTAGAGCTCCGAGTGCAGCGAGGCATTAGCGGCTCCCGGAGGAACATCCATGCACTTGACGAAAGCTGTCTGGAACTTGTCCATCTCGTCCTTGGTGCCGACGGTGACGCGAACGTGGGTCGGCATGGCGGCCCATGTTCGACCGATCGCGATCTTCTCCTTCATCATGAGCTGCTGGAACTCACGGCCAGGACGCTTGACGTCCACCATGAACATATTGGCCTGGGAGCCGGGAACGATCTTGTATCCCTTCTTATCCAGGAACTCCAGCGTGGCTTCACGGATGTCGGTGTTGATCTTGCGGCGCAGCGGAACCAACTCAGGATCGCGCAGGCTGGCGCCGGCAGCAGCAGCGGAGAGCAGCGAGACCGAGGCGGCCTGACGCAGGCTGACCGATGGCGAAAGGGTGTCGAACTTCTCCAGCAGATCCGGGCGGGCGATGGCGAAACCAGCGCGCACACCGGCCATGCCGTAGATCTTCGAGAAAGTACGCAGAACGATAACGTCTTTGTCTGCGGCAACCTGGTCGATGATCGACTCATGGGTGGAGAAGTGGTGGTAGGCCTCATCGACGATCACAACCGAGCCCTTGGGCTTGTTGTTGATCAGCCAGATGATGTCTTCCTTCGGCGTCATGGTGCCGGTCGGATTGTTCGGGTTGACGATGTAGTAGGCGCCGGCGTTCGGATCTGCCGCCAGCATGGCCTTCACATCGTGCTCGTACTTGGCGTTCAGCGGAACCTGCTTCAGCGGAGCCTTCAGCTTCTGGGCAGCACGCGAACCCTGCTCGTAGGAAGGATCAGCGGTCACCAGGCCCTTGCTGGGGCCGATGTTCGACATCAGCGCCATATCCAGCGGACCGCCGGAACCGGGATAGAGCTGCACATAGCCGGGCTTAAGACCGAATTGCTCTGAGAGGGTCTTTACCACGCCAATAGTAACGCCATACTTGTCGTAACGGCCGCCCGTGGGGCCTGCCTGCGCTACAGCGGCAAGAGCCGAAGGAGCCGGTCCAAGCGGGTTCTCGTTCGAGGAGATCACGATGACGTCCTTATCCATCATCGGGCGCTCGCCGCCCATACCGCGACGGCCGGCAGTCTGGCCAGCTGCCTGCGCGAATGCGGTCTGCGAGAAGTTAGGAAGCGTGGCTGCGGCCGCAGCGCCAGCGCCGAACAGACGCATAAAGTTGCGGCGAGAGACTGCGGGATTAACGTCGAAGATTGAGCTCATGGGTATTTCCCTCACAAAAGACTGCAGGTTGGTACAGAAACTGCTCGTCTGAAGACAAATGTACGCCTGATTAAATTTTCTGGAAAGAGGAGTGAACAGAAAATTTGATTGTCATCAATTCGTTACAAACCGGCCCTGGTCTCTGCCGCCATGTAATCCACGACCGCGCGCAGGCTCCCGGTCTGCCGAAAGACGGCAAGCTGCCGGTCGGCGCCGGAACCCCGTTCCAGAATGTTATGGAGCTCCTCGACCGCAGCTCGTGAGCCCAACTCGTCCAGAACATCATCAACAAAGGCGAGGTACTCGCGGATCAGATCCCGCTCCGGCACCTCGGCCTCTTTCCCAAAATCGATCAGTTTTCCGTCAAGGCCGTACCGCACGGCGCGGAACTTGTTTTCCATCAGCAGGGCACGGCTGTACTGACGAAAGTCCACATTGGCTTCGTGCAGTTTGTAGAGCTTAGCGGCCGTAGCCTGGATCAGCGCGGCGATGGCAATCGACTCTTCCGCACGTAGAGGAATGTCGCAGATGCGCACCTCAACGGTATTAAAGAAAGGGTGCGGACGGATATCCCACCAGATCTTCTTGGCGTTGTCGATGGTATTGGTCTTGATCAGCAGGTTGACGTAGCTCTCGAACTCCGAGTAGCTCGCGAAGCTGTCAGGAAGGTTGGTTCGCGGAAAGTTCTCAAAGACCTTGGCGCGATAGCTCTTGTAGCCCGTCTCCATCCCCAGCCAGAACGGGGAGTTTGTACTCAGCGCCAGAATGTGCGGTAGAAAATACCGCATCGAGTTCATGATGCGGATCGCCGCCTCGCGGTCTTCGATGCCGACATGGACGTGCAGGCCAAAGATGAGATTGGCGCGAGCGACAAGCTGCAGATCCTCCACGACGCGTTTGTAGCGGTCATCCGGATAGATCTCCTGTACACGCCAGTCAGCGAAGGGATGCGTAGCGCCCGCAACCAGCAGCAGGCCATGCTCTTCGGCCAGGCGGATCATATTGCGCCGCAGATCGTAGAGGTCTTCGCGAGCCGCTTCAATATTGCCGCAGACGCGCGTGCCTACCTCAACGACAGACTGATGCATCTCTGCCTTCACGCGCTCTTCCAGCCGGAGCTTGCCTTTGGCCAGCATCTCGGTGGCGATGTGCGAGCGAAGATCCCGGCTTTCAGGGTCGACAGTCTGGTACTCCTCTTCAATGCCGAGCGTGAACGATGGGCGCATGGTGAGATGAAGGTATCAGGCCCCCGGTAGCTTGTCAGGCATCGGCTTGTGTGGCGATGTTCCAGGTGAGTTTGTAGCCGCCCTCTTCAATCGTCTTCTTCGCGGCGTCCAGAAACTGCAGCCCCAGCTCGCTGGGAGCGAACTGGAACTGGATGTCGATCTCAAGCGGCAACCGGACCGACGCCGGATAGAGTTCCTCCATCTGGCCGCCCTCGATGAAGCCGAGATAGGCGTTCAGTTTGTCCTCCAGCACCTGCACATGATCGAAGTCCACCTCCCAGTCCCAGTGGTCCTGGATGGTGAGCACATAGGCTCCGTCGCTGGTGACGGAGACCTGATCTACCTTGTTGGGTTCATCAACCATACAT
>NZ_JBFRCY010000572.1:0-3945 GCF_052113305.1 Terriglobus sp. YAF25 | reverse complement strand
AGTGTGATGTGGGCGGGATGGCGGGTGAGAGCAGCTACGGGAGCCAGCATCGATGCTGCCAGCGAGAGCTGTGCTGTCGCCAGGCCGATGGGATCGAGTCCCTGTAGCTTCGCCTTCGCGATAAGAGTAGCGGTCGCGTAGCCGAGCGTCGCCAGCACAATCACGGTGATTCCGAGAGTAAGGCTGCCCTGCCCAGGCGCCGGATCGGAGGTGCGGCTGTAAACCACCAGGGCCACGCCGCCGAAGCCGATCAACACACCGAGTATCGTTGCCAGTCCCATCTTCGTGCGGTGCACGGCCATGCCTAAGAGCATGGTCCAGATCGGGAGAGTTGCATTCAGTACGGCAGCGGTATTGCTGGGCACCGTCTGCTCTCCCCAGGCGAAGAAGCTGAACGGAATGGCGTTATTGAAGAGCGCCACGGCGAGCAGCCAGGGCAGCATCTTTCGCGGAGGAAGCCGGTTTCCCCTGAGTTTCAGCAGGACAAGCAGCAAGGCTGCGCCTGAGCCGGAACGCAGCATTCCGACCCAGACGGGCGGGAAGGTGGTGGCCGCAATCCGGATCATGAGGAACGAGATGCCCCATACCGCCGAGAGTAGGATGATCTGCGCGATGTGCCGTGGCTTCATGGAGCTTAACTTTCGCAGGTTGGCATGGATCGCGTCCAGCGAATTGATATGATTACTTGCATCGAAATTCCTGATGGGAGTGAAGCTGTGCTCGACCTCAAGCAGGTACGGACCTTCGCGGAAGTTGCGCGCGAAAAGAGCTTTACCCGCGCTGCCAGTCAGTTAAATTATGCGCAGTCCAGTGTGACCGCGCAGGTGCATGCGCTTGAAAGCGAACTTGGATTGCCGTTGTTCAACAGGCTTGGCCGGCAGGTGGAGCTGACGGCGGCAGGCACACAGTTCCTCGCCTATGCGACCCGTTTGCTGGTGCTCGCTGAAGAAGCGCGTACCTCTGTGCAGAAGAGCGGTCAGGTGGTGGGCCCGCTGGTGATTACGGCGTCGGAGAGCCTGTTGACCTACCGTCTGCCGGATCTGCTGCGGAGTTTCCAGTGCACTTACCCTGGCGTACAGCTTACGCTGCACACCAGTACGCAGTGCGCTTCGGTCAGCCCACTGGAGCCAGGCATCGACATCGCCATCACCATCGATGAGCCGATCGAGGTGCCGCAGCTCCTGGTGAAGTGTGTCCGCCGGGAGCCGATGCTGGCCCTCGTTGCCAAGGAGCATGCGCTTGCCGGCCAGAAGAAGGTTACGGCAGCGGAGATTGCCGAACACCAGATTCTGCTCACGGAGCGCAGTTGCAGCTATCGCGCATTATTCGAGCGCACGCTGGCGCAGTGCGGCGGCCGTGTCAGTAAATGCCTGGAGTTCGCAAGCGTCGAGGCGCTGAAACAGTGCGCGCTCGCGCGCATGGGTGTCGCGGTGCTGCCGGAGGTCGTTGTGGCGGAAGAGCTGGAGAAGGGAAACCTGGTTGCGTTGCCATGGCCGGAGAAGAGGCTCTCGGTCTATACCCAGGTCGTTCGCCATCGGGACAAGTGGTTTTCGCCGGTGATGCAGGCATTCTGGTCCATGGCCCTGGAGATGTTATCGGAACGGTAGAGCTGTGTTTGCAGCTTCACCGTTCCGCATGGAGAGTAGAGACTATTTCGACGTTGTTGCCGCAGCGGGAGGTTCTGCTGCAGGTTTCGGCGCCTCGAGCAATGATGTCGCGACAGTGAGCTTTTCGCTCTCCTGCGCTGTCGAGATGGCGAGGATGCGAATCTTATCGTTGTTCGGCAGGGTGATGGTCTTCGCGCCTTCCGCGAGGTCGATCGGATAGGCAAAGAGATAGGAATACTGATAGGGCTGGTTGAGTCCCTGCGGCGTATGAATGTGCGAGGCGTACCAGGCGAGGCCGGCCGTCTTCAGGAAGCCGGGTTTCAAGCCGATATAGTCGTCCGGATAACGAGGCGCCGGAGGACGCGCCTCGCGCTGTTGCAGGTCTGCGGGCGGCCAAGCCGCATGATTGGCTGAGATGGCCCAGTCGCGACCGGGCTGTTCCTTCCAAAGGCGCGTATCCCACTGACCGATATAGCCAGTCCAGTCCTGGATTTTGAGCGTCGCAGTATGAGTGCCGACCTTGAAGACACCTGTCTGATCACCATCAGCAGATGCGGCAAGGACATAGACACGGTTGAAGTGTCCTTCAGGAAGCTTGATGGTCTGGCCTTTTGCTACCACCGCATTTGCATTGCCCGTCTTCGCGGATGCAAGGTCGAAGACAACGCCGTGATAGTCGATCTTGTCGGGAAGCATCTCGGCGGGGATTGCGTTGCCTTTGCCGTCGAAGCCACCACCATTGGTTGCGGTATCGTCGTTGCTGCCCGTGGCAAGGTCATACTGTAGCGGCACGGCCTGGGATTGAACCGCATTCAGCTTCGCCGTAGCATTGGCAAGCCGAATGGCAAATGTTCTTGGCTGATAGGCCGTGAACGATGTCTTGAGGACGCCCTGTTCGACGACTGCATTACCCAGGGATTGCTCCTGCGCGTTGACTTCGCGGGCGGAAGCAATCGGGCCTGCGAAGGATACCTGGACATCCTGCGCCGGTTTGCCGTCAAGCTCGACCATGCGAAGGATAGTTTCATCGCTGTCTTCGGCTTTCTTCAACGCAAGCACGCGGATGCGCGAGTTGTTCAGGTGGACGAGGGAGAAAGATTTCCCAAGCGTTCCCTGATGCTTGCCTGTCTGGAACGCGATGACGGGAGCGTTCATGCGATAGGCCTGCCAGTCTGTCTGCGTTCCGAGATCCCAGTTGTAGGTGGCATTCTCGTTCGAGGCGCTCAATGGGAAGGCGACTTTCAGGTTGGCCGAGCTTGTCTTCCAATCGATACTGTTCGCCCACACCACACGGTTGCCGGCGTTTCCGGCGGACAGGCTGATGGTCTGCACGAACTTCGAACCCTCGGCTTCGCGGGTTACTTCCAGAGCCACGCGGACAGGGCCATTCTCCTTGATGCGGATCGTGGGTTTGCCTGCGACAAAGGAGCGAGGCGCCGCCTGCTCCTGATCGAAGTCCATATTCCATGCCGGCCACTGCCTTGGCTTGTCATTGGAGATGGCAAGACGTACAGGAGCGGAGAGAAGTTCCTTCTTCGTCTGTTTGTCGTAGATGCTGGAGACATCGCCATCTCCGTTGAGCTTCACGAGATAACGAGCATTCTCGATGGAAGAGTTCGTTACCTTGAGGCCGGTTGAAGGTGCCGCCTTTTGTGCCGCCTGCACGTGATAAACGGCGTACCCCACAGATGGGACCGTTGCGAGGAAGAGAACCTTCCCCTCGGCGATCTGAGCCGGCACTTCTTTGCCTTGGGCATCGGTCACTGTGACGCTCTTCGGGGTCGCTCCGGCAAAGTGGAGATCGGCTTCGACCACATCTTCCCGCTCAACATTCAGCGGATTGAAGAGCACAACCGGGATGCCCGCGCCTTCGGTGTCCAGTCCGGAGGCAATCGCCTGGCTAGCGCTGGTGAGAACGCCGTTGAACTGATTGGCGACAATGGCATCGTCATTCCACGCATACTCATACGACTTCGGTGTGGCGGTTCCAGCGGCGGTGTCATGGAAGTGGCCTCCCAACGCCAGCATCCAGGCATCGTTCAAACGCTGTTGCGGATAGGCGGCGCCTCCCATCCATGCTGCCGCGAGCGATGACTTCTCCGCGGCGTCGGCCAGAAGCTCATTCTTCAGCACCCAGCGCTTGTGATAGGCCTGCGAGGTCAGCGAACCGGCGGAGTGATTGATGAGCTCAAGGTCGCCCTTCACCGTCGGCAGCTTTGAGGTCATGGACGGAGGTATATCTTTGAAAAGCTGGTCGGCGGTCGCAATGACGACGTGAACCGGGCCCTCGCCCACCTGTACTTCCGCTCCGCTTTCGGCTGCTTTGGGTGTCTCCCCC
>NZ_JBFRCY010000571.1:0-3089 GCF_052113305.1 Terriglobus sp. YAF25 | reverse complement strand
GCAGATTTTTTTGAGATCGAGGAGCGAGGAGAGAAACTGTAGCTGATCTACTGGAACGACGAGCGACGAAGAGATCGGGAAAATCTGCCCGGCCCTTCGGGTTGCGGCGCAAATTCGCCCATACTTCGTTGTCGGCCTCGGCAGTGGGAACGCCACAGTCTTCGGCCTCCGTCTCGTATGAACAAATTTGCGCTCGCAACGCTGACGACAGGAATTGGATGACAGACCCTAAGTCCATGAACGATTTTGGAAGCGACCCGACGACGGTCATCAGCCGCCAGAGCGCCGAGCATTATCTCTGGGGCAAGCAGTGTGACGGCTGGCATCTGGTGAAACAGGATGGCCTGAGTGTCATTGAAGAACGTATGCCGCCGGGCACCAGCGAGGTGCGRCATCATCATGTGCGCTCACGCCAGTTTGCTTATGTGCTGGAGGGCGAGCTGACGATGGAGGTCGAGCACCACGACTTCACGGTTCGTGCCGGCGAGGGGGTTGAGATCCATCCAGGACAGAGCCATCAGGCGATGAATCGCAGTGGGGGAGATCTGCGCTTCCTGATGATCAGCCAGCCGCCGAGTCACGGCGACCGTATCGACGAGGTGTAGTTTTCGGGCCGCTTTGCCCTCAGGGGCTGAAGTCCGTGAATCGTGGCGCCTCTGACAGGACGGCGGCTGAAGCCGTCCCCGTAAGAAGACATTCGCACCTACGATGCGAAATGGCTGCGCCGATGCAAATACAAAAGCCTCGCCGACGCGAGGGCTTTTGTAGTGTGTGTCGATCTTAGTGGGCCAGGTGGCTGTCGCTGGCGGTTTCGTGGGCGGCGGTCATCTGGCGGACCAGAGCCGGCAGGCCGAAGAGCGCACCGGCGATCAGGCCGGTCGCGATGAGGTCATTGCGGTAGAAGGGAATCGCTGCAACGTAGCAAGTGGCGAGTCCGCTCAGGCTCTTGGCATACATGTTCGACCATGCCCAGACAAAGAAGTTTGAGATCACGAAGAAGCTGGTGGCCGAGGCCAGTACAGCTCCGGTGACGCGCAGGAAGCTCTGCTTTTTTGCTAGCGTCGCGTTCGCCATCAGGCAGACACCCGCGTACCAGGCCCAGGTGGGCAGGTAGTGCGAAGCGTGGAACGCGTAACCGTAGGCATAGACGGTCAGGTAGTAATCGGTCGCCATCAGGGCAAGCGTTGCAACGATGGCGTGCCACCGGTTGCGCTTTGCGCCGAAGTAGAGCAAGCCGCCGCCGACGGCAGTAAAGCCAATACCCGCGGAGTGAGTCAGGTGCGGCAGAAGGCGGCTGAAGACCGCGACGAAGAGTACCAGATACGCTGTCATAGTGAGATGTCCCTAACAGTGTAATTCTGTTCCTATCGCAGAGAGCGGTCAAGCAAAAGGGCCGTCCGGAGACGACCCTTTTACAATTTTCAACCGGAATGGGTTAGTTGAGCGCAGCGACCGGAACTGTCTTCTCAGCGGCGCGGCGCATGATCTCCAGCTCCGCGGGAGCAAAGAGGTCGGGTGAGCTGCTGCCTACGACGACATAGCCGGGGTCATGCCCCAGAGCCAGCGAAACCTGATTCCATTTGAGGAACGGAGAGGTCGTCGGCAGCACGATCATGCGGCGCTGCGGCTCGGGGATGAAGAAGTACGCGGCCCAGATGGCGAATGCCGCACTGATGGCTAATCCACGGATCACGCTGATGGTCGTGTACATGCTGGTCTGGTTGGTGAGCCAGGCGGCGTTTACCAGCTCGACAGTAGACAGGATGCCCAGGCCAAGGCTGACACCGAAGATACGGCTGCGGTGAGACAGGCCCATCGGACGGATGGCGAAGCAGACGAAGAGCAGCAGGCACAGAGTCAGGATGCTCTGGGTGCGCTGCAACTGGTTGGCTGCATTGATGATGAACTTGGTGCTGGTCATGTGCGGGCCAAAGGCCATGCCGATAGCGACTGCTATGGAGATTGCCGCTGCCCAGCGGAAGACCAGAAGGCCGAGCGACTGCAGGCCCTTCAACGGCTCCATCGCGAGCTTGAAGATGCTATAGATCACCAGGATGGACAGAATCGCCTCGAGTGCGTAGGCAGTCCAGTAGGTGTAGAAGTAGATCGGATACGCGATGTGTTTATCCACGCCCTTCGCCAAAAGGGCGAAGATCAGCAGCGCAACGCTATCTGCAATCACTTTGGTGGAAAGCAGGAGAAACAGGCTGAAGAACGCCCGCACCTGCTTCGCGCGGAACAGAGCGCCGAGTGTAATTAGGCAGAGAATCGGATCAACGTATTCCAGAAGCTCAATAACCGATTTTGCGTTCATGAACAGGCTCCTGCAGCTACCGGGACTTTAACTGTACCCCAGCTACTGGAGCTGATCAATGAATTTCGCCTGCAACTTTTGGACTACATCCCACTTTGGATTACATYCCRCAAGCGTTCGGGTCGTCGGGCGGGCAAGCGGGGATCGGCACAATGCTGGTGGCRCGGRCAGGCTTCACRTCGGTGGTGCGGGTRTGGGCGGAAGCRACGGCTCCGGTGAGGGCAAGGGCGACGGCGAGGGTACGGATGGCGGTCTTCATGGGGTCTCGGTTCTCCTGGGAGATTTCAAATTTCGGTTTCGCTGTATCAAAAGCGTGTTTACATTCCGCAAGCGTTCGGGTCGTCGGGCGGGCAAACCGGGATCGGCACGATGCTGGTGGCGCGGGAAGGCTTCACGTCGGCGGTGCGGGTGTGGGCGGAGGCAACGGCTCCGGTAAGAGCGAGAGCAACGGCGAGAGTACGGATAGCGATTTTCATGTTCTTAAGGCTCCGGGAATCAAATAACTTGTTGATAAAAAACAACGAATTGGATTTCTTACATGCCGCAGGCGTTCGGATCGTCGGGAGGGCAAACGGGGATTGGAACAATGCTGGTCGCGCGAGAAGGCTTCACATCGGAGGTACGGGTATGGGCGGAAGCAACGGCTCCGGTCAAAGCAAGGGCGACAGCGAGGGTGCGGATGGCAATTTTCATGGTGTTGAGAACCTCAATTTCGAGCTAAAAATTTTTCTGGACTTGCCAGATGTCGAGAGAGTATCGTGTGATTATCCCTAAG
>NZ_JBFRCY010000570.1:0-4045 GCF_052113305.1 Terriglobus sp. YAF25 | reverse complement strand
TCATTAGACGGCGAAACGTACTTCCTCAAAGCCGACAGGGTTCCGAATGTAAGATTCAATCCCGTACGGTCAGCTAGCACCTGCAACGTTGCAACGAGTCTAAGGGACTGTGCGTTTCCTTCAAATCTTAGAAAGTCTTGGATCTGTTGCTCACTGCTGAGGCCTTTCTTGAGATCGTTTGCGTGGTCTTCCCGCTGAAACCATGAACGGATGGCATCCTCACCTGAATGACCGAAAGGCGGGTTTCCGAGATCATGGATAAGCCCACATGTCGCAGCGATTGCCTCGATATATCTATCAGCACCCTTTTCAATTTCCCCCTGCTGTATGAGCCACTCGGACATCGCAGTCGCCAACCCCCGTGCGACGCAAGATACTTCGAGCGAATGAGTAAGGCGCGTACGGACGGCGTCGTGCGGTTCAAGTGGAAACACCTGTGCCTTATCCTGCAGTCGCTTTACGGGTGTTGAGAATATTGAACGATCAAAATCGCGCTCAAACTGTGTTCTGTGATCTCCGCCACTCGTTGTTTGGCGGCGGCGGTTCGGATTGAGCAAAGTTGTCCARTTCATCGCAATTCCTCGATACCGTGTCTGTCAACAGCCTATCGTGACAGCGGAATTCACCAGAACCCGCGTCGCATCTCAGAGGATATCTCACTCATTCTAAACGGCTCCTCTGCAACTCCTCTTCCGAGCGATTGCTCCGGTAAACACGTATCTCGTCGTCTGAATGAGCCGCAGGCTGCGAGAAGGAAGTGTACACAGGAAGGGGAAAGGCGCCTTGTTACGAAACCGCTATTCGACAGTCACAAGGACGTTGGCGGTCCAAAATGGGTCTCCGAGCCCATGCGCAGAGTCAAAGTGCTTACAGTGGGCGGGCAGGTACGCGAGCTTGTTGCTGGGCATTACTGTCTGCAGGTCACCATCATATTCCAGTAGTAATGGCGTCGTCCAGTTCACTGCGGCAGCCGATCGAGTCGACGCACGAGAAAATGACATCGACGTCGCGAAGCTCCGCCGTGACCTCGGCCCAACTCGCCAACCGCTTGACGACTTCGGCGACGGGATTGACGGATTTGATGACACGTTCCGCGATGTCGACCTTAGCAGTACCCAGTCTCACGTCCTCCTGAGTGCCGCCAACGAGCCGGTTGAGGTTCGTATCTTCGATGAAGTCGGGGTCTATCACCAAGAAGTGACCCAGTCCTATATGGGCCAGCTGCTGCGCAATGTGAGAACCGCCGCCGCCCAAACCTATGAGCGCAGCCCTGGAGCGAGCCAACACGGTATCAGAGTGCGCCCCGAGGAACGACTGGCGCTGCAGATTCAATCTAGTAGTCATCCGTCACCTTCCATGTGCAGCGAATTGGGCTTCCCACAATGGCAACCTCGACGCCGGACGGCGAAGAGAAGCCGGGAATCCAGCATTGACCGACTGCTGAATCAAAGCTGAATACAACCGCCCCATGAGGAAGGCTGGGCTGAACATTCCAGAAATCCGGCACGAACAGGGCGTTCTCCCGGAGGTCCGTTCTGCTGAATCCTGGCCGGCCACGATGCTCGTGGAGATGAACGTGGACCATCGAGACGGTCTCCATATAGGCGGTCTGCAACGCTTTGCGAAGAGCCGAGCGACCGATGGTCGCACCCGCAGATGGATCGTCCACGTAGTCCCCATCTTCCACATGATGGACTCCTCCCGCGAGCAGGAGCAGTGACGTGGCCGATAACGCCGGGCGGCACTTCAGGAAGGCGACCCGCTCCGCTGCGAAGTCGTGCGGCTCTCGCAGGCGCCGTACCAGATCATTGTAGAGAGTCGAAGTCACCTTTAGGATCGCTCTCATCGGAGCCCCCGGAGGTGCTCGGCGAGGATCTCCGCTGGGCGCAGGTTGGCGGGCACCTGGTTCCATGACCATGTCCACCACTGGCTGCCTAGCACAACGTGGGAGCTCCAGTTCGCACCCCGACCGACCACGGCCTGCTGAAGGAAAAGACGGGTGGTGTAGCCTCCATGCTGGCCAAGGCAAAGGACAGCCCTCATTTCGCGTGGTGTGCAGCCTTCGGGGAGTACGAGGCGAGGAAGGAAGACGAAATCCACTCCGCCTTCCGCCTTCTCCGTCACGTCACCAAAGACAGCCCGCAGTTCGTCGAGATGCTCGGTGGCAACCATTAGGACGACTGCCCCTGGCGCACATGGCTGACAAACACCTCACCGCCCTTAATGTGGACTGTGCCGCTCTCGGGGAGTTCCTTGAATTCGCCGCAGATGACCTCGTCCAGAACGCGGGACGGATCGACCCCAAGAACTCGCTTCAGCTCAGCAACGGTGTACGTCCCGGCCTGAATCGGCTTGTGCTTGCCGTCGATGGTCACCTGCACAATCTTGGGAGACGTGGTGAACTTCTCGACGCCGTGCTTGCGAAGGTTCGCTTCGGCATGGGGGGAAATCAGCTCTGGCTCTCCATGGCGGAAGTTCTCGAAGACCTCGAATACGAGCTGTCCGTCGCGCCCGGCCAAGTGGAGCAACTGGTTGCCGGTGATGTGGGCCTTGGGCCACTCGTGGTATTTGTCGTCCACCTTGATGCGGTAAGCGCGGGCAGGGGGCACCGGCTGGCCATAGTGGCAGCAATGCTCAATATCCGCAAGTTCAACTTCAATCGCAGCCAATTCCACCGCCTCAATGGCGACTGCCTGTTCAACTACACCCAGCTCCTGGTTCAGTTCTTCACGGTTCATGTATGTTTTCTCCGTCTATGCGGCTTGCGGGCTTTCGGTGCCGGTCGCAGCCGCTCTCACTGGGTTAAGCGCACCTCCCCTCTTTTTTCGCCACGGCATGGAAAAAAAATCCGGTGCCGGCGCTTTAATAGATAGAGAGGGGTGAACGAGGCCGTCCATGAACGATGCGGAATACCGAAGGCTGCTCAAAATGCTCACGGTGCGTGCCTGCCGCGTCCTCAAGATCGCCGCATCGAAAGGTGAGGACTGGATTCTCGCGGCAGGCAAGTCGCCAGCCGACTATGCCGCAGAGACGCTCATCCGTTGGGGCACGAACCAGCTTCAGTTCACGGGGACGACGGAGAAACTGGATGCCTTCCTGACAAAGGTCATGACGAACGCGATCATCAGCGCCCTGCGGAAAAGTGAAGTGAAGGCGAACCGGGCCGGCAAAATGCTCCCCCCCGACGAATTTCCCGGAGACCCATCGCTCCAATCAAAGGCGGAGAACCTGTTCGACATCCGATCGCTTCTGCGAGACGACACCTTCCGTAAGGCGCTCGATCAATCCACGGCGGACGACAAGGATTTGAAAGACTACGTCGATGCGATCGAGATGTTCGAAGACGGCATCCCGGCTGCTGGCGATATCGCCTCGCTATTGGATGTCCCGGTGACCGACATATACAACCGCAGGAAAAAGTTAGCCCGGCGACTTGGAAAGCATGGCTTTACTGAATCGCGCCGCAGGAGCCAAGTATGAAGAAAAAGAACGAGGAGAATCAGTCCGCGAAATCGTTGGAGGAAAGTTTAGAAGCGCTATTCGGACGCGAGGCAGACCTCACAGATGCTGAGCTTGACGAAGAGCTGGCTGCCTGCGGAATCGATCCCGCGAAGTTGCAGGCCGACGTCCATAAACAGCTCTTCGATTACGCGAATCATCATTACCGAACGTTGGACAAAGCCGTTCCAGAAGATCTAGAGAAGACATTACGAGCGCTCCGGCCTCCGAACGCGACGGATAAGGCAAAGGCCGTAATTAGATCGGCAGAGGATCTGGTTGSTAGTTTTCTCGATACGGCAAAGGCTAAGTCTTCGGAACTTGTGCGCAACGTCTTGCCGACCCAGGCTCGCCAACCTCAGTTTGCCTTTCGTAACAAAAAGGAACTATCGGCGGCGGACAAGGCCCTCCTAGAGAGCGAGCAAGAGGACGTCGATTCTTCCGAAGGATGATGAAGGGAGACGCTCGATGAACAGAGAGGTTGCGGTAGAACTGCGGCGCAGACTGCAGATAAAGGGAGCTCTCCGTTTCGAAGACATCACTAAGC
>NZ_JBFRCY010000569.1:0-3094 GCF_052113305.1 Terriglobus sp. YAF25 | reverse complement strand
GCGCTGAACCGCCTGACGAATGCCGGCGTCAGCCTGCAGCCGAGCTATCCGGTGGGGCAGTGGCTGCAGTACAGCTACGACTCGTTTGGCAACCGCTATCCAACGAACATGACAGCGTCCACCAACGCGTGGCAGTTCACGGCGCAAAACCAGATGCCCTCTGCAGCAGGTTTTGTGTATGACTCTGCCGGGAATATGTTGAGTACCAATGTACCGGCATCAATGGGTGGGCATACGTTCGGCTACGATGCCGAAAACCGCGTCCGGTGGGCCGATGCCGGAGCCGTGAGCTATGTGTATAACGCTAGCGGTCAACGCGTCGGCAAATACGCCAACGGGAATGTGATCGAAGAGTACCTGTACGACCCACAGGGGCGCCGCATCACGACCGTCGGCCCTGACTTCAATATGACTCGCGGAGAATTGTTCGCAGGCGGTCGTCAGGTGGCCACCTACATCACTGCCAATGGGAGTGACAGCTATCCTCGGTTCCCGATTACGGACCACTTGGGAACAACCCGTCTGGTGGCCAGTTCAACAGGGGCTGTGCTGGAGACTTGCTCCAGCCAGCCCTTCGGAGATGGCCAGACTTGCAGCGGGGAAGAATCGTCGGATCGCCATTTCACCGGCAAAGAACGAGACGTAGAATCTGGGCTTGATTACTTCGGGGCCAGGTACTATAACTCGACGACGGGGCGCTTCATGAGCCCCGATCCGTATAATGCCAACCTCATCAAGCAGAATATGGTGGCTGGTGGATTGCCTGATGAGGCAGCGCAAAGCTTATTCGATGGGTTTATCGGGAATCCACAGAGATGGAACGGGTACTCATACGCGCTAAACAATCCTCTGAGGTTTATTGATCGTACAGGTGCAGCCCCCGCTGAGGGGCATCATCTAATCCCCGAGCGAGATTACATCCATAGTCTGCTTGGTAAAAACTTCGCAGATTACGTTAAGACCGGTCCACTTAGCGGAAACGGAGCTCCAAATCAGCCGGGTCGCAATGTGCCGCACGTTGATTACAATGATGCTGTTGGCGATATGCTTGATGAGGCGGAAACAAAACTAGGAAGCTCTAATAATTGGAGCCTTAGTCAATGGAAGGACTTCGCGACCAAAGTACTCAAGTCGGATGAGCCTGCAATTAAGGATTTTCTCGACGAGCTGGATCATAACAATCCTGGCGCGAAGGCCGCTTTGGCGAGAGCTATAGCTAGCTACCAAATATCGAGATCGCTTGCGATTAGGATGGCAGCAGCTTCCGCGTCGGCGACAGCCGCCGCCGCTGCCGGAAGGATRATGAGTGAATTTTTAGTCTGTTTTACATGCAACCTAACCCACTACAAAGTCACGTCAAGGATCATCCCGCCGATTGATTAGCGAATTGAGGATTTTGCATGCTCTACCCGATTTCAGAGCCGATGCCCGGACGCAATGAAAGCTCCTTCGGGTACATCGACAAAAACGGAAAAACTATTGTGCCTTGCGTCTACCGATTATGTGGCCCCTTTTTCGAAGGTAAGGCGGCAGTTCTAGATGCAGCTAACCGGAGCGGTTTCATAAACACTCATGGCGAGGTCGTGATTGCTTTTGAGTTCAATGGGTTAGGTAGATTTCAAGAGGGTCTTTGTTCTACTGGTGGGGGCTATATCGATCATTCAGGGAAATGGGTAATCGACCCTCGTTTTCTAGTGGCCAGTGAATTTTCAGAGGGAGTGGCTTTTGTTTCAAGTGATGGCGCTAACTTCGGCTACATCGATCCAAATGGTCGCTCTGTGACTCCGCAGAAGTTCAGTTTGTGCAAGAACTTTAGTGAGGGCTTGGCGGCCGTGTGCGTCGATGGTCTTTGGGGATACGTTGACCGCAATGGAAAACCAATTATCGCGCCATCGTTCGGGGGAGCATATGCGACAGCTTTTCGTAGCGGATTGGCAGGGGTCAAGATCGACGAATTTTGGGGGTTTATTGACCGTAGCGGCAACTGTGTTATAGCGCCAGCATATGAAGAGGTCACAATGTTCTCTGAAGGAAACGCGTGTGTAAAGAAGTCTGGCAAGTGGGGCTTAATCGATGAGGAGGGCGGCAATGTGGTCAATTGGCAGTTTGATGATTTGCGGTCTTTACAAAGGGGGATCGCGCCCGCTCGTCTGGCCGGTAGAGCGGGGTTCATATCTGCTAAAGGAAACTGGGTAGTCGAACCGGTCTTTGATCGAACGTATGCTTATTTCGGAGACCTCGCAATAGTCAGATCGGGACCCACCTACAGCTATGTTGATCGAAGCGGAAGGACAGTATGGACCTCTTCCCCGAATGCCCGCGTACCCCGTCCACCTTCTCCTAGCGTAGTGTGAGCGGCAGCGAAAAAACGCTGCTTTTGGTAGCGAGGAAACGTGGGGACATCCATGATAGGTAGGAAACCCATGATAGGTAGGAAACCTGGGGAAACCTGGGAAACCTGGGGACGAAACCTGGGGACAGAAACCGGGGACAGAAACCTGGGGACAGACGAGAAACCTGGGGACAGACGGGACGTAACCAGATAATTTGTAGCGATGGGGCGATTTGCACGAGTAGTTGCTGTAGGAGAGCCGCATCACGTAACGCAGCGTGGCAATGCAAGACGGTACATTTTGGAGCACGATGCAGATCGGGCTATGTACCTGAGGTTGTTGCGGGAAAACATGCAGCAATACAAGGTGTCCCTCCTTGGATATTGTCTGATGTCCAATCATGTCCATCTTGTGATGGTTCCATACGAGGCGGATAGCCTGGCGTTGACGTTGAAGCACACGCACGGCCGGTATGCTGGCTACTGGAATGCTAAACACGGATCGAGCGGACATGTATGGCAGGGGGAGGTATTACTCCTGTTCTTTGGATCGGCCGCATCTGTGGAAGGCATTGCGCTATACAGAGCTGAACCCACTGCGGGCGGGTTTGATTTCAGCAGCAGAGGACTGGCCCTGGTCCAGTGCCGGCGCGCATTGTGGGATGGCAGCGGGTGATGTATCGCTGTCCATGGAACTCTGGGCCGCAAACTGGAAGAGATCGAGTTGGAAAGAGTATCTCGCAGAGAAAGAAACAGAAGAAG
>NZ_JBFRCY010000568.1:0-6560 GCF_052113305.1 Terriglobus sp. YAF25 | reverse complement strand
GCATGAAGGAAGTTATGGGCATGAAGTAGAGGATGCGAAAACCTTCGCAGTATGGGGAGTCGACCTCCTGAAGTATGACTGGTGCACGGCCTCTCGGGTTTATCTGCCATCGGAGAGCCAGGCGGTCTTCCAGAAGATGGGTGCCGCGTTGCAGGCTACGGGCCGAGAGATTCTTTACAGCCTTTGCCAGTACGGGATGGAGGATGTTTGGTCGTGGGGCTCCGATGTAGGCGCAAGTACCTGGCGTACCACGGCGGACATACATGCCGATTTTGGGACGATGCATCAAAACGCACTCACGCAACAGATGGCGGCCCCATTCTCCGGACCTGGTCACTGGAATGACCCAGACATGCTGGAGGTGGGAAATGGCGGCATGAACGATCTTGAGAACCGTTCGCATATGAACCTCTGGGCCATGCTGGCTGCACCCCTTTTTGCCGGTAACGACGTACGAACTATGACGGAGACCACGCGAGGCATTCTTCTGAATAAGAAGCTCATCGCAATCGATCAGGACGGCCTGGGACGGCAAGCCGTCCTGAAGCGCAAGCTCGGTGGCTTTGAAATATGGGAACGTCCCCTTGAAAACGGCGACCGCGCGGTGCTGCTCCTTAATGTGGCGGAGATGCCGGAAAGTCACGAGTTCTCCTGGCGATCGATCGACGTTCCACTTCCGACGTCGATCCTCGATCCATGGTCTACAAAGGGTATCCCCGCAACCACTCAGATCAGAATCGATCTTCGGTCCCACGAAAGCCGGCTTCTCCGGCTGTCTTTCCGGTGATGGCAAGATGACGTTCGCAAGTCCGGTCAGATCGGTCGAGCCTTCGTTGAAGAGTTTTCCCATTTCGGGAAGTAATCACGGCCAGGTGACTTCAGGGCCATTTGGGGAGTATCCCTGCCCCGGATAGGATCAGAATCAAGATCTCCGAACGTAGTACCGATGTAGTGGGTGGTTAAAAACAATGCTTCCAGGACGCGACGTGCGGCCAGACGAGTTGCACGCAGACGAGTCTGCACGCCTCAAAGCCGTGCGCTCTCTCCTGCTATTTGAGATATCGAGGGAATTTGAGGAAGTGTTGGCCCTCGCCGGCGAGATATGTGAAGCCCCGATGGGCGCAATCGCGCTCGTCGAAGAAGACTGTGTCATCTGCAGATCGAAGATAGGGATCGAGACAAGCGATCTCGCTGGCTATCAGCCGATCTGGATGTACGTTCTGGAACAGGGCGATCTGCTCGTTGTCAACGACACAGAGCTGGACCCACATTCTCGTGAGCTTGCGCGCCGGGTTGGAAACGGAGTCCGTTTCTACGCGGGGATTCCGTTTAAGGCGCCCAATGGGGAAATCCTCGGCGCCTTGTGTCTTATGGATACCCGCCCTCGCGAACTTGGGGCCGTCCAGATCCGCTCTCTGCGTGCGCTCGGTCGTCAACTCGCCCTGCAGCTCCGGCAATTGATGGATGAAGCAGCCCTGGATCAGGCCACGGGTGAGATTCAGCGAAGAGATCGGATCTTTCGCTGTTTCCTCGATGCACTGCCGATTGAGGCACATCTTAAAGACCACCAGGGGCGGATTCTTTTCTATAACAAGAAACTCGCGGAGCGCTTCGGTATCTCGCAGACAGAATGGCTTGGCCGCAGCAGTGTAGATCTGTGGCCGGACACGGTGGCTCGCACGATTGCTCAGGAAGATGAGCAGATCCTGCGTTCCGGCAGCATGCTCGATCAATGCGTGGAGACCGTTGATGCTTCGGGTGGCCCGATGTACTGGCGCGCGATCAAAGTGCCTCTTGAGGGGGCGGCAGATGATCGTATGGTTGCGGGCATCTCGGTGGAGATTCCCGATAAGGTCAGAACCGCCCGGCACCTGGATGAACTTCGCAACGAAGCAAGTGCTTTCGCCAGTGCCGCAGAGACCAGCCGGCGGCGCTTCGATGCGTTTATGGACAGCAGCCCCTTTCTGGCGTTCATCAAGGACGCGGAGGGACGCATGCAGTATTACAACCGGACATTTGCGGAGCTCTTCGACATCTCACGGAGCGAGTGGATTGGGAAGACTGACCATGAGTTATGGCCTCGAAAAGCAGCGGATTCCTTTCGTGAGGTAGATCTGCGTGTGCTTGCAACCGGCACTCCCGTCGAAGTGGAAGAGACGACGCCTGGTCTGGGCGAAGGTCTGGAATATTGGAGGACCCATAAGTTTCCTCTCGCCGGTTCAAATGGAGAAATTTATCTCGCCGGTGTCGCCATGAACATAACCCTACACCGAGAGCAGGAATATCACCTGGCGCGTTCGCTGAACGAGAAAGAGGTGCTCTTGCGAGAGATTCATCATCGGGTGAAGAACAATCTGGCTGCCATCTCCAGCTTGCTCTATCTTCAGTCTCTTGATGCAAATGACCCGGCAGCCCGGCAGGCGCTGGAGCAGAGCCGCAGCCGCGTGAGATCCATGGCCCTTGTCCATGAGTCCCTCTATCGTTCCGGCGACCTGAATGCGGTCGAGTTCGGTACCTATACCAGAGAGCTGGCGGAAAACGTCCATATCAATCACAGCGCCGGCGCTCATATCCAACTGATCACGCATGTGGAACCGGTAGAGATATCGATCGATCGCGCCGTCCCGGTCGGTCTAATCATGAATGAGCTGCTGACCAACGCGTTCAAGCACGCCTTCAAGGGAAGAACGCATGGCAGAGTTACCGTTTCGGTGACGGTCAAACCGGAAAACTTCAACCCCACCTCGTGCTGATGGACATCCATCTCAAGGGCGACATGAGCGGCATTGAGGCAGCAAGCGCGATCAACGAGGATGGAGAAGTCCCCATCATCTATCTCACCGCGCACTCCGATGCCTCTACCGTCAGTAGGGCCAAACAGACCGCTCCCTTTGGGTATCTGCTGAAACCTCTCGATGAGAGGGAGCTGCTGATTGCCATTGAGGTTGCGACACAACGGTCCCGGCTGGAGCAACGACTGCGCGACGGTGAGCGCCGATATGCGGCAACCCTCTCCTCCATTGGCGACGGAGTCGTTGCGACCGATGTAGACGGGATGGTCACCTTTCTTAATCCAGTAGCGGAAGAGCTGACGGGATGGACGCTCGCAGAAGCATCGGGTGTTCCTGTCGAACAGGTGCTGACGTTTATTGATGATGTCGCCAATACGGTGCTGGAGAATCCGCTGCAGCGGGCTCTGCGAGAGGGCGAGACGCRTTATCTCAAGGGAGAAACGTCTCTCATGACGCGAAACCGGCAGCTTATCCCGATTGATGACTCGTCGGCCCCCATCAGGGACGACGATGGTCATATCGTGGGAGCCGTATTAGCCTTTCGCGACGCCAGGCAACGCCGTCTCTCAGAAAATGCGCTTCGTATCGCGACCGATCAGCTCAATCGCTCGCAAAGACTTGAAAGCCTGGGCCGGCTGGCCGGCGGCATCGCTCATGACTTCAATAATCTTCTGACGATCATCAACGGTTATTCGCAGCTTCTGCTCACGGAGCATCCGCTGGATGCAACGCAGCGTGAGCTGGTCGACGCAATTTTGGATGCAGGCGACCGCGCGGCGAAGCTGACACAGCAACTCCTCGCTTTCGGAAAAGGCCAGCTTATCCGGGCTGAGCGCATTCGCCTGAATGATGTGATGTCACAGACGCATAATCTTCTGCGCCGGATTATTGGAGAAGACATCCGCATCGATCTTGTGTTGTCAGAGAAGGTGAATGAGATCTTCGCTGACCCCACCCAGGTTGAGCAGGTGGTGATGAATCTCGCCACCAACGCACGGGATGCGATGCCTCTGGGTGGAATACTTCGTCTCGAATCCAGGCTGACACGAATAACGGGCGCTGCCGCAAGACTATCTCCAGGGCTCAAGCCTGGTACCTACGCTCAACTTATCGTCTCCGACACTGGAATAGGTTTCAGCGAGGAGGTTCAACGCAATATCTTTGAGCCCTTCTTTACTACCAAATCGAGTGGCAAGGGCACCGGTCTTGGCCTTGCCATGGTCTATGGCATTGTCAAAAGAAGGGCCGGTCACGGGAAGAACGGTCCTCATTGTCGAGGATGAGCCGGCCATTCGTGCCTACACCGCAGCAGTGTTGAAACGTGAGGGATATACGGTGCTGGAAGCATGCGATGGGATGGATGGGCTCAGCGTTGCAGAGGGGTACGACGGCGAGATCGATCTGCTGCTYACCGATGTCGTGATGCCAAACCTGGGAGGCAGGGAGCTGGCAGAGAAGCTGCAGACGAAACGCCCCGTGCTGAAGACGCTTTTTCTTTCCGGCTACACCAATGACAAGGAAGCACGCGAGGGCTTCCATAAAGGGCAACTCGCGTTTCTGAGCAAGCCATTCAAACGGAATGATCTGCTGCAGAAGATCAATGAGCTCTTCTCAACCGTGCATTAGAGCAATGTTCCAGGGCGGGCGTCCTGGCAGAGAAACAAGAAAAGCAGATTTCTCCGCCAGCAAAACTGGACGTGGACCCGAGCGCTTCAAAATGACAAAGTGCAATCGCTCTGAACCGTAGGTTCCACGAATCACTGACGATGCAGCATGGTCGTTGCCTGTGGACTGTCAAGCACCTGGTAGTGCTTCATCAATTCAATGATCATTGTTGCGAATCCGTCGTTGAAGATGTCGGTATGGTCGCGAATGACTTGTTTGGGAACTGTCGTTACCCAGAAGGCAGTATCGTTCCATCGAGACGACCTGGGCGCCAGCTCGAAGCATGTTCCCCGCGCGTGAAAGCGGACCATATCCTGCGTGCTCACGCAGGGCGCTTGCGTGTTGTGAACCTCGTGGCTGAACAAATAAGGGATGTGGCCTGGGGTATGCGTGAAGAACGTCTTTTGTGGCGGCGCCTGTGGCATGCCCTCATAGTTTGAACGGAAGCTCTTGCTCGCCGCAGACAAGCCTTGCCCCAATGGAAAGGCCACGCCCGTAGCTGTGTCTCCGACGGATGTGACCGAAAGAAACAATGGGCTCTTGCCGGCGGTCTGTCCTCTTGCTACATCGAAGCCGGTCCGCTGCATCAGCTCGATCATCTGCTTGGTGCGGAAGCTGTCGGTCGCGGGATTAACGTAAACCACAAGATCGGCGGGGGAGAGTTGTTCGCCTTGATCGCCGCTTCCTGGACGAGGAATCAACAGACTCACGAACGTATTGGTGAGTGCGGTTTCAAGCACACGCGCTCCGAAGGAATGCCCGACGATCACGATGCGGGAGCTCGGGCTGTTTTCTTTGGTCGCCCCCATAATGCGGTAGAGCGATTCGGCAAAGTCCGTGCTGCCCACGCGCTGCGCCGCGTACCTACGATTCCAGAAGGTTGCGAAGAGATCCCCGGCTACGACTTGGCCCCGCCACGCCATGTACACGCCGACGTAAGCCGGCGTGTGATGGACGCCCTGCACGCTCATGGCTTCCGCGCGCGAGAGCCGCTCCATCACGATCTTGAAATCGTGCAGGTTCTTCTTCTCCTCATTCTGTTTCGAGGCGTTGTTCTTCCAACCGTGGATAAAGACAACAACCACAACTTCGCCGGCGCGTTGTTTTTCCGTTCGAATAAGGTCAACAGTGCGGGACAACTGGCAGCTATCGACCTCGGATATCGAGGCGCACTTTTCCCATGCCTCACCCATGTCATCGAATTCGATGGCTGCAAGCTTAAAGTGCGAGCCTCCGGGGATTCCGTCGATTGTGGGAGAGGTCTCGATTGCTGCCGAGCCAGGACGATAGATCCGGTTGGGCACGCAGCCTGTTAACAGGGCCAACGTCGAGAGCACACCGAGCGGATATAACTACCGCATCCCTTGCTTTCATCCCTTCGCGAGTGAAGACCCGGCGATGAGCTGGGACTTTTTCGTACGCCACTATAGCGACCAGGCAATGCAGCAGAAGGATACGAAGTTTGTCGCTGAACAAAACGGCATCTTCTATCCACGTGCTGGAACCCTCGGCGGCTGTACCGCTCACAACGCGATGATCACCGTCTATCCGCAGAATAGTGACTGGGAGCATCTCCAAGCACTGACCGGTGACAATTCGTGGTCGCCGGAGAACATGAGGCGGTATTTCGAACGGATTGAGTATTGCGACTACGTCTCTTCCTTTCGGCGCTTGAAAGAGGCGATCCTGGGCATGTTGCTAGGCAAGGGATCGAATCCTTCCCGACATGGGTTCAGCGGCTGGCTGCACACGCAGATCGCAAATCCAAAGATGGTCTTCAAGGATGAAGAGCTGCTGAAGCTGGTAACGCTGGCGGCGGTAAAAGGCCTCGCCAACCATATCGACAATGTTGGGCTTGCGCTGGAGACTCTTTTTGACCCAAATGACTGGCGTGCGGTTACAAGTACGAGCCGTGAAGGTGTAGTGCTGACGCCGCTGGCAACGCGGTCCGGCTGTCGCAACAGTGCACGGGAACGCCTGCTCGATGCCGCCGGCCGTAGCCAGGGGCGCTTACAGATTCAGTTGAACGCCCTGGCCTCACGTGTCGTCTTCGAAGGAACACGCGCTGTTGGCGTGGAATATCTCGCCGGAAGAGGTTTATAC
>NZ_JBFRCY010000567.1:0-3114 GCF_052113305.1 Terriglobus sp. YAF25 | reverse complement strand
TCTCCATGCATTGGGAGAAGTTCAGATGAGGAATGAGGCAGACGCTCGCACGCATGGGATTGATACCCCTCTCGAACGCGTAGAGTCCTGCTATTCCGTAACGCCTCCACGGGCGCCAGTATGAGATATCGCTGATATTGGCGAGACTGTAGGAGACTTCTCGGGACTCGGCATAAGGCTGGCGGCAGATGAAGCCGTCGCCGGAGATGCGGAACATGGCATCGACGCCAAACCAGCGGCGCCACGCCGGACACAGGCCCAAGCCGAGCGGGATAAGTGCAGCAAGGCAGACCGGACGGTCATTCGGTTCGCTGAAGAGCAGGAGAAGAAGGAATGTCAGTGCCGCCGGCGCGAGACACAGAAACACCGTTTGCCGGTTCGGCGGATATACAGCCCGCACTGTAAGACCATCGGACGCGTCCTTAATTTCGAGCTGAAAACGCATGGAAGAGACAGTGTAGCCGGGTGGCAGACTCCGTCAGAAAGTAAACGTCTGGTTTTCTTCGTCTTCCTCTTCTTTGCTAAGCGGAGGAATAGATCGCCACTTCGCGATCAAACGGCCGACTAAGCGGCGAATGAATTTCAACATGAAGTGAGTCCTTGCACCTCTTGACGGGTTTGTCGCAGTCGAGGGGTACATACGCGAAAAAATGCTCTCTGTGGGTGAAGCCGCTTCCTTCTCAGGCGCGGCGTGGGACGGCTTTTAGCCGTCTCCCCTAAGCAAGACATTCGCGCCGCCGGCGCGAAACTATTGCGCGCCCGCGCACAATAAAGCAAGTCAGCTTTGACGATCGTTCTCTCGACGGCGTCCAGGCCGTTTCGTAAGGCGGGTTTGCTTAACGGCCGTGCCGTACGAGGTTGGGCTCAAGAGGGGCTCAGCCGCTGAGGGCGACGTATGTGGAGCGCACAGGCTTCGCCAGCTCATTTGCATGGCCCTTGCGAGTAGGGAGTTTCTGAATTTCCTCTGCTATCTCAGGTCGTAAATCCACTTGCTCAGTGACCTTGTCACAAGGTAGTCTGCAGTTCCTCCCCACATTTGATTCAAGGACACAAAGAGATGTACCGTCTTGCTGCAACACTCGCCTTTTCCTGCACGCTTTCTGCCCCACTCAACGCGTTAGGTCAAACCCAAGCCACCGCTTCACCGGCACCCGCTCCTATCGTTGCCGCCTCAACATCTCCCGATACCACAGGGAAGTACACTCTGCGAGAAGGGGAAGACGTTCACCTCAAGTTTGCGCAGGATCTAAGCTCAAAGACGGCCACTGAGGGGGACCCTGTAACACTGGTGCTCACGGATGATCTCAAGGTTAATGGGGTTACCGTTGCAAAAGAGGGAGCCAAGGCTTTCGGCGAAGTTACCAATGCGAAGAAGTCAGGAATGATGGGCAAGGCTGGAGAGCTCAGTATTCGTCTGGAATATCTGAAAGTTGGGGATACGAAAGTAAGGCTTCGGGGGACAAAGGGCAAAGAGGGAGAGAGTGGCACCACCAGCGCTGTGGTGCTTACTGTTCTTTTTGGACCGATTGGCCTCATCAAACACGGAAAGAACATTGAGATCAAGCAAGGCTCGGCACTTACGGCGTATGTCTCCGACGACATTGCTTTGCCTCCCGTGGCGAACAAGTAATCGCCTCAGCCATCGCCCTGACCAACAGGGACACCGCTTCGCGGACAGGATAAAATAGATAGTTGTGCGGGTCTGTGTGATGAGCACAGGCCCGTGCTGTTTTGATTCCGTCTCATGGAGTTCTTTCCTGTGCCTTCTTTGAAACAATCGGCAGTAGTTTTGGGCGCCCAGTGGGGCGATGAGGGCAAAGGCAAGATTGTCGATGTCCTCTCAGAGAAGTTTCAGGTGGTGGCGCGGTATGCCGGTGGGCACAATGCCGGGCACACCGTCATCATCAAGGGGAAGAAGTACGTCCTGCATCTGATTCCCTGCGGCGTGCTGCGGCCGGACTGCCTCAGCGTGATCGGCAATGGCGTCGTGATGGACCCTGCCGCCTTCCTGACCGAGGTGAAGATGCTGAAGGAGGCCGGTCTGCCGGTCGACGGACAGCTCTTTGTCAGCGACCGCGCCCAGGTGATCCTGCCCTACCACCGCATGATCGAGCTGGCCGCCGAGAACGCCCCCGGGCGCACAAAGATCGGCACCACCAGCCGCGGCATTGGACCTGCCTATGAAGACAAGATGCACCGTAATGGCCTGCGCGTAGTGGACCTGCTGAATTCGGCCCTGCTGCGCACCCACATCACCAATGCCTGCCATGAGAAGAACTCCATCGCGCACGCCTTGTGGGGCACGGAGCCGCTGAACCCGGCCAAGATCTACGAGGAGTACGCCCGCTACGCTGAGCAGGTGGCGCCGTACGTTACCGACACCGCCACCCTGATGAATGACAGCCTGAAGGCAGGGAAGCGGATTATGTTCGAGGGCGCCCAGGGTGCGCTGCTGGACATTGACCACGGCACCTATCCCTTCGTCACCAGCTCTTCGGCTACGGCCGGCGGAGCCGTGATCGGCACCGGCGTTGGACCGACGGCCATCGGCACTGTCATCGGCGTGACCAAGGCCTATGTCACTCGCGTCGGCGAAGGTCCGTTCCCGACCGAGATCCATGGAGAGATGGGCGAGGAGCTGCGCAAGCGGGGCAATGAGTACGGCGCCTCTACCGGACGCCCGCGCCGCTGCGGCTGGATGGACCTGCCAATCCTGCGCTACAGCAATATGATCAACGGAACGGAATGGCTGGTGGTGACCAAGATGGACGTTTTGGACTCCCTGAAGGAGATTCCGGTCTGCACCGCTTATAAGCTCGACGGCAAGGTCATCGACACCATTCCTGCAGACGTTCGCGGTCTGGAAGCCCTGGAGCCGGTCTACACCACGCTGCCCGGCTGGGCTGAGTCGACCGAGGGCATTACCGAGTTCGACAAGCTGCCGAAGAAGGCGCAGGAGTATCTGAAGTTCCTGGAAAAGGAGACCGGCGCGAAGATCGGTATGGTCTCCACCGGTCCGGATCGCGAACAGACGATGGTTCTGCCGGAGTTTGCTGCCAGCGTAATTGGATAGGGAAAGTTTGAGATGCAGCAAAAGCCCGCGTTCACGCGGGC
>NZ_JBFRCY010000566.1:0-3117 GCF_052113305.1 Terriglobus sp. YAF25 | reverse complement strand
ATGCCACAACTGCTCTTGGGATATTGCAGAGCAACGACTCCGGAATCACATGGCGGATCACGTCACTTACCAGTGATGATTTCCGTTATTCCGGAGCTGCGCCGGGTGGAAATGTTGTGGTTGCCGGTCTTCACCGGATTGCAATCCTGAACCCGGCGACGCAGCAGTGGACTGAGGCTTCGATGCCTGGTGGACTTGCCCAGATCACCGCGATTGGAATCGATGACAAAGGACGTCTCTGGGCCGGAGGGCGCGAGGGAGTCTTCCGTTCTAATACCGGGACAAGCTGGCAGGGCCTCCCGGATCTCCACGTAGCAGACGTCAATAGCATCTTCTACGACGGCGCGGGAAAGCGGATGCTGATTTCGGCAAACAGCTCGACGACCCTCACCTTCGCTGTGAGCCTCGCGGATGACCATGTTGCCTTCTGGGACACAGGATGGCACCTTCGCTTCGTCCGTCCGGTGGGAGATCACCTGATTGGGGCTACCCTCTACGATGGCATAGTACTTCAGCCCCGGATGGTCGAATCTGCAGTGAGATAACCGGCCGCAGCGAGGATTAGAATAGAAGTGCGATGACAGCTACCTCAATCTCCTCGCGGCCGCGCCATGCATTTCAGACAGACGACCCACGCCTTGCGCCCATTGCGGACAAGGTCCTCTCCGGCACGCGGCTGGACTATGAGGATGGTCTCGCTCTCTACCGCAGTCCGGACATCCTGGCCGTAGGCTGGCTGGCCAACTGGGTACGCGAAAAACTGCACGGAGATGTGGCGTACTTCAATGTCAACCGGCACATCAATCCGACCAATGTCTGTGTCGCAAGTTGCCGCCTGTGTGCCTTCGGCCGCAAGAAAGATGCTCCCGGCACTTACACCATGGCTCTGGAAGAGGCCTGGGAGGCTGCGGGCGCGGGTTATACCGAAGCTGTAACCGAGTTTCATATCGTCGGTGGTCTCCATCCGGATCTGCCATTTCAGTACTTCATGGATCTGGTCAGCGGCTTAAAAGAGCGCTTCCCAAAAGTGCATATCAAAGCCTTCACCATGGTGGAGGTCGCATTCCTTGCCAAGCGCGCCAAGCTCACGATTCCTGAAGTGCTGGAGCGCATGAAGGCTGCTGGTGTCGATTCCTGCCCGGGCGGCGGAGCGGAGATCTTCGCTGACCGCGTTCGTCACATCATCTGCGACCACAAGATCGATGGCTCCGAGTGGCTGGATACCGCGCGTCTGGCCCATAAGGCTGGCCTTCGTTCCAATGCCACCATGCTCTATGGGCATATCGAGAACGAAGAGGATCGTGTCGATCACCTATTGAAGCTGCGTGCCGTGCAGGATGAGACCAGTGGCTTCCAGACCTTCATTCCGCTGGCTTTCCATCCTGATAACACGCCATTGGGACATCTACCGCGCACGACCGGCATGCTCGACGTCAAGCAGATTGCGGTCGGCCGTCTGATGCTGGACAACTTCCCGCATATCAAGAGCTACTGGCAGATGGTGACGCCGAAGATGGCCCAGATCTCGCTGCGCTTTGGCGCGGACGATATCGACGGCACCGTAGTAGAAGAGAAGATCTATCACGATGCCGGTGCTACCACACCTCAGGGCATGCGTCGCGCTGAATTGGAACGCCTGATCCGCGAGGCCGGCCGGGTTCCGTTTGAGCGCGACACCATGTACCGCGCGGTCACTCGCAGTGAAGACAGCTTCACCATCGCGGTATAACGACTTCTTCAAAGTGCATAAGGATTTTCAGGCCTTCAGAACGATATTCTGAAGGCCTGATGTGCGAAGCCAGCATTGAGCCATTTCTCCTGTTCGAACATGTGAATGTTGCACGCGGTTCCCAGCGGGTGCTGCATGATATCAACCTCAGCATTCGCCCAGGTGAGAACGTCGTGATTCTCGGGCCGAACGGCTGCGGCAAGTCCACACTCATCAAAGCGATGACCTGTGAGATCTATCCGCTGGTCGAGCCTGGGATGCGCGTCCGTATCTTTGGTCGCGAACGCTGGGACCTGCAGGAGCTGCGGCGCCGTCTGGGTGTGGTCTCTCCGGAGCTGCCAGGCAAGCCAACGCTCAAGACGACCGGCCTGGACGCTGTGGTCTCCGGCTTCTTTTCAAGTTCGACTCTTTGGCCCAATCTCACCATCACGGACGAGATGCGATCCAAAGCAGAAGATGCGTTGCGCCTGGTCGAAGGCGAAGTGCTGGGTGAAAAGTTGGTCGGACAGATGTCTGCCGGTCAGCAGCGTCGCGTCATGATCGCGCGTGCCCTCGTGCGCAGCAACGAGATGCTGCTGTTGGACGAGCCTTCGAATGCGCTGGATATCTCCGCACAGCGCAGCCTGCGATTGACGCTGCGGCGCCTAGCGCAGCGGGGAACCGGCATTCTGCTGATCACGCATCACATCGAAGACATTCYGCCGGAGATCGACCGCGTCATCATGATGCGGGATGGACGCATCGTTGCGGATGGCGCAAAACGTGACCTATTGACCGGTGAGAAGCTCTCGCAGCTCTTCGATACGGAGGTTGAGCTTCGCGAGCGCGACGGCTTTTATTCCATGGCCTAGTGTGGCGTCCCTGAAGTTATCGTGTCAATGAAAGAGGCAGAGCGCGAGCTCTGCCTCTTCTATTTCTATCTGTTCAGGGCTTAGTGCCGCTCGCCGCTAAATGGAATCTGGATGGGAACCAGATCTGAGTCCTGCACGCGACTGGGACCAAGTACAGCGACACGGGGAATTGGGCCGCGCACCATGGCTACCTCATCGCAGGCGTGCAGGCGAGGGCAGTTCTGGCAATCTTTGTAGATCTTGTCCGGCAGGGCCGCGCGATCCATCGTGATGCGGAAGCCGAAGTGGAAGAAGAAGTCGGGAATCCGGGTGAAGAGACACACCGAAGGGACTCCGTGGTCGTCGGCCTCCTCAAGGAGGGCACGCAGGATTCTGCCGCCCGCCCCCTGGCCTTTCGCCTCAGGCTTCACGACGATGGAACGGACTTCGGCAAGATGCGGGCCATAGAGATGCAGGGCACCGCAGCCAAGAAAGACGCCACTTTCGGATTCGGCAACGGTGAAATCGCGAACGTTCTCGCAGACCTCGGCATAGCTG
>NZ_JBFRCY010000565.1:0-3124 GCF_052113305.1 Terriglobus sp. YAF25 | reverse complement strand
TAGCCATGGCATCAGGCTGGCGTTCTCAACCGGATCCCACCCCCAGTAGCCTCCCCATCCGAGCACTGAGTACGCCCAGTGCGCGCCGAGGAAGATGCCGACGGTCAGGAAGAGCCAGGTCACCATCGTCCAGCGGCGGGTGATGTGGATCCACTTCTCGCCGGGGTAGCGCATGATCAGGGCGCCGAGGGCGAAGGCGAAGGGGACGGCGAACCCAACGTAACCCAGGTAAAGCATTGGGGGATGGATCACCATCTCCGGATACTGCAGCAGGGGATTGAGACCGGCGCCGTCCGGAGGAACCTCTCCCGGCTGGATGGAAAACGGTGGAGCGGCGAAGACCAGCAGGAGAAGGAAGAAGACCTGAACCCCGGCCAGGATCGTGGAGGCGTGGGCGGTCAGCCGGACATCGACCTTATGGCGGAGCCGGAGGACGAATCCGTAGGCGGCCAACAGCCAGCTCCACAGCAGCAGCGAACCTTCTTGACCGGACCATAGCGCGGAAAATTTGTACGCCGGATGCAGGTCGCGGTTGGTGTGGTGGAAGATATACGCCACCGAATAATCATTGGTGAATGCCGCCCATACCAGGGCGAAGGCCGCGCAGGAAACGGCGGCGAAGGTCATAATGCCGGCGCGGCGGGCAGTCTCCGACAGGCGCTCAGGGGCGATGCGTCCGGAACGGCCGGTTGCCATCTGCCATAGCGATGCTCCGCCCATGGCCAGGGAGTAGACAGCAAGCACGAGGGCCAGCAGCAGGGAAAAACTGCCAAAGGTAGGCATGGGGTGCGGCATGAGGAGGCTCCACCGCTCATTTTCTCAGGCCACAGGCATGCTGGGCAATGAGCTTGCGCGGTTAGCGGACTGATTGGCCGGAGATCGCCCGTCCCAAGCTTGGTCCAGCTACGCGATATCGCGCTTTTCGTCCCCGTCGCCAGGGTTGATTAACCTGTGAACGCTGGCCAGAAGGTTATCCGGCAGAAGAGGTTTCAGGCGAAAGTTCACGTTCAGGTCCACGTATTCGTCCTCCGCCTCCTCCATGCCGCTGATGACCAGCACCGGAAGGGTAGGGGCAAAAGTACGAAGCTCACGCACAAACTCCGCCCCGGTCATGCCGGGCATGATGTGGTCCGTAATCACGAGGTCGATGACTGCCGGAAACTCGTTCGCTCGAAACTGTTCGAGGGCTCGCTGTGGATTTAAGGCGGGAATGACAAAGTAGCCGGCACGCTTCAGGATCGTCTGGCGGGTGGCTGCCTGTACCGCGTTGTCGTCAATCAAGAGAACCGTGGATTGCATACGTTTGTTCGGCAGGAAATGAAGCATGAGTACCGCAATCTTTCAGGGGCCTGTTCCCGAACAGCGGGGGGACACCGAGCTTCATATTAGCCTGACCGTCGTCCCGGGCCAGAGGGGCACGCGGCGCAGCCGAACTCTCCTGGTTAACGACGTACGATGCACCTCCCCCTCGGTAAGGTTGCCGACACCAAAGGAAGGGCTTCCGTGAGATATCAGTAATCCGGTTAGAATGAGCGCGATGACGATGTTGCAAAAATCGTCAGGACTGGATTCCATACGTGACCCTGACCTTCATTGACTGGCTGATCATGCTGGTCTACTTCGTTTTCGTGCTCGRCATCGGATTTACGCTGAAGCGTTACATGCGGACCAGCAACGATTTCTTCCTTGCCGGCCGCTCCATTCCGGCCTGGATCTGTGGTCTGGCCTTCATCTCAGCCAACCTGGGAGCCCAGGAGGTCATCGGCATGGGCGCCTCCGGCGCCAAATACGGCATCGCCACCAGCCACTTTTACTGGATCGGCGCCGTACCTGCCATGGTCTTTGTCGGCATCTTTATGATGCCCTTCTACTACGGCTCCAAGGCCCGTTCCGTGCCGGAGTATCTGCGGCTGCGCTTCGATGAGAAGACCCGGTCGGTCAATGCCTTCAGCTTCGCCATCATGACGGTCTTCAGCTCGGGCATCTCCATGTACGCCATGGCGCTGCTGATCCAGACGCTGGGTCTGTTCCACAACATTATTCCCGACCAATACATCTTCCACGTCTCGGTCCTGCTCAGCGCTGTCATCGTGCTGGCCTATATCTTCCTGGGCGGACTCACCTCGGCCATCTACAACGAAGTGCTTCAGTTCTTCCTGATTGTGGCCGGCTTCGCTCCGCTGGTCTGGGTCGGCCTGAAGAATGTCGGTGGATGGCACGGAATTCAGCAGCGCCTGCCCGGCCCGATGACCCATTCCTGGCAGGGCATGACTCATGCCAACACCAACCCGCTTGGCGTGGAGTGGTTCGGCCTGGTCATGGGACTCGGCTTTGTACTCAGCTTTGGCTACTGGTGTACGGATTTCCTCGTCGTCCAACGCGCCATGGCGRCTAACTCTGAGGAGAGCGCCCGCCGCGTTCCTCTGATCGCGGCCGTCCCCAAGATGTTCTTCCCCTTCCTGGTCATTCTGCCTGGCCTGATCGCGGTCAGCATTCCTGTCGCGCAGCACGCCGCGCAAAACCATCTCGTCGGCGCCAGCACTGCGGGAACGAGCCTCGGCATTATTCCGCAGAAGGTAAACCCGGTCAGCGGAGCTCCGATGCTGGACGAGAAGGGCCAGCCGGTCTATAACTACGACCTGGCCATTCCGGCTCTGCTGCTCCATTACTTTCCCTCGGGCATCCTCGGCCTGGGACTCACCGCTCTGCTGGCCAGCTTTATGTCAGGCATGGCGGGCAATGTAACCGCCTTCAATACGGTGTGGACCTACGACATCTATCAGAGCTACATCAATAAGCGTGCTACCGACGCCCACTATCTGATGATGGGACGCATAGCGACTGTCGGTGGCATTCTGCTATCGATCGGCGCGGCGTACGCAGCGACCAGCTTCAACAACATCATGGACGCGTTGCAGCTGGTCTTCAGTTTTGTGAATGCGCCGCTCTTCGCCACCTTCCTGCTGGGAATGTTCTGGAAGCGCACGACCGGACACGGCGCCTTCAGCGGTCTGATCCTGGGTACCAGTGCAGCTCTGCTGCATCATGGTCTGACGCTGCCGCAGAACGCAGCCCCAGGTCTCCATGGCGCCTGGATCAAGCTGGTCCACACCTATCCGAGTGA
>NZ_JBFRCY010000564.1:0-3128 GCF_052113305.1 Terriglobus sp. YAF25 | reverse complement strand
CACTCGCCCAGCACGTAACTTTGAATTTGCATTTTTGTTGTCCATATCGCGTCTCTTTCCGGGCGGCAAGACTCCATCGCACCCAATGGCCCGCTCCTGACAGCCTCAAATTCGATCACTTTTGTATCTAAAAATGATGATCGTTATCTTTATGGAAGCTGACTCTAGGCAACATGGAGCAGTGTTGTCAATGAAAAACGCGGTAAACAATCACGACAGGAATTCTTGTTATCGTTCCCAACACAAGGGTCCGGGAGAAACCGAAACGTTTTCTCCCGGCAAAAAAGCGGCCACGGTCACCCAGGTCGCTTCGACGTGGGTTCGCCCATGCACCAGGTGCCCCTCGATAAGGAGGAAGACTTTGTCAAGGGATAGAAAGGGCGTATGTCATTATTCGATGCGAGAGCACCGTATGAGTGGCCAGAGAGCGAGGTTTAGAGGACCGCGGCTTCCTGCTGCGCGACCGCTGTCCCCACCACCGGGCAGCAAGCAGACAACAAGCGCCACGCGCAGGAGTCCAATGTCATAAAGCCTTTCGAACGTAGTTGCGAATGCGCCCTATGCCACTCACCTCGCACTCAATAAGATCACCATCCTGCAGCAACCGTCCTCTGGCCAAACCGACGCCGGCGGGTGTTCCCATAGAGATAACATCGCCAGGCTCAAGCGTCAGGACATTTGAAATATAGACAATCGCCTCCGCGATGGTATGAATCATGGCCGAAAGCGGCGCATCCTGAACCTGATCTCCGTTCAGCCATGCCTGCACGCGTGCATCCGTAGGCAGGTCGTCCGCGGTCACCAGCCAGGGCCCCATGGGGGCCGAGCCGTCAAACCACTTCCCTACCAGCCAGTCGTAGAAGTCGTCGTTCGAACGTTTCTTACGGTCGACCATTCCGTCATTCAGCTTGCGCTCGGAGATGTCATTCACGACGGTATAACCCCAAACCGCCTGCATCGCGTCCTGGAGTGACGCCCGGTGCGTCCGCCGGCCGATCACCACGGCAAGCTCCGCCTCATAGTCAAGAGCGTGATTGGCATCCGTAATAGGTATCTCTTCCGACGGCCCAATAATAGCTGTCGAGGGCTTCATAAAGAACTGCGGAGTCAGGTTTTCTTCCGGAGCAGGCGCAAAGCCGGATTCGATGACGTGGGCACGGAAGTTGCCCGCGAGCAAAAGAAACTTCGGAGGAGCAGGCAGTGGGGCCTGCCAGAGGATGTCCCCGGTCAAGAGTGTTCCGTGCTCGAGCGACGCGGCAATCCGAGGGTAGAGCGTCTCCCATTCGGTCACGACGGACTTTAGATCAGTCGTGCCGGCGGCTTCCGTGGCATCGACGATCTTTCCGTTGTAAACAACCGCGGCGGCTTCCGTGGCGTTCTGACGTACAACGCCGAGCTTCATGCCGACACCAACTTCCCGAACTTCGGCGCCACAATTGTCTCAAAGACCTCGTGAACGGCAGCAAGCGTTGCCTGAACATCCTCGGCGGTGTGCGTTGAGGAGAGGAACCAGTTGCCGCGGGGGATAATACGGACTCCGCGATCGACCATGCCGCAGACAAAGTCGTTATAAAGGTCCTGTCGAACTCCAAGAGAGGAGCGGTAATCGTAGACAACCTGCCCCTCCCGTTCGGGTATCTCGCCAGCCGGGAAGCCGAGGTAGAAAATGCAGCCATATCCCTGTACGACGACGGGGATCCCGGCCCGATCCGCAGCTTCACGAATCCCCTGCATCAGCGTTGTTCCGGCCTGCTCGATTGCCTGATAGACCGCTCCACCATTCCGCTCTAGAACGTCAAGGGTGGCGATCGCGCCGGCAACAGCGGGGGGAATACTGTTATACGTGCCGCCGTGCCCGACCTTACCGGCCGCAATCAGGTCCATGTACCTGGCCTTTCCGGCAAGACAACTGATTGGCATGCCGTTGGCAATTGCCTTACCGAAGATGGTCAGATCGGGGACGACATTGAAACGTCCCTGGGCTCCGGCAAGCGATGCACGGAAGCCTGTAATCACCTCATCAAAGATCAACACGACATCGTGCCGTGTTGCCAGCTCCCGCAATCCTTCCAGGTAGCCCGGCAGCGGCGGAATCACGGCGGTATTGCACATCACAGGTTCGGTAATAATCGCGGCGACTTCATTCGCGTGGGCAGAAAGATACTCTTCCACTGCCTTGAGATTGTTCCAGGGAAGAACGACCAGATGGCTGTCTTCCCCGCTGAACTGCCCCTTCGATTCCGCAACCGTCGCCGGGTGGAGGGCGTCGCCAGCAGCCGCAGGATCAGGAGCCAGGCTATACAGGATATTGTCCAGCCAGCCATGATATTGCCCTTCAAACTTAATCACCGTCTGCCGCCCGATTGCGGCGCGCGCCAGGCGAAGCGCACCGTGGACAGCCTCCGATCCGGAGATGCCAAAGCGCACGCGCTCTGCGCAAGGCACAATGCGATGGACGCGCTCCGCCAGCTCGAACTCAAGTTCATGCTGGGCGGCGTAGATCTGCCCCCTCCAGAGCTGTTTACAGGTAGCCTCAATCACCTCCGGATGCGTATGCCCCAGAATCAGCGGGCCGCGGCCGAGTACATAATCGATGTACTCATTCCCGTCGACGTCCCATAGATGCGATCCCTTGCCGTACTCAAAGAAGAGAGGATACGGCTTATCGCCCATCCGGACGTTGCTGCTTACGCCGCCGGCCAGGGTCTTCCGGGAACGCTCAAGATTCGCAATGGACCGTGCATACCGCTGACTCATTCAACTTCGCTCCTGATGGGGTGCCGCGCTTAGTCTCGCAAGACCGGGACAGCGACATTGCCGCCAGTCTTAAGTGATTCGTGGATTGCCGTCAGAACCGCCGTTACCTTGCGTCCATCCCGGACGCCGACCGACGGCGGCAGATCCTTCCGAATGCAGTTCACGAAGTCTTCCAGGCATGCCGGAAATGCGCCGCGCAGGGTCCCGAAGACATCACTGGAAAGGAAGTTCTTCGGATACGAGAACCGCTCTCGTGAGCTGATCTCGATGCTTTCCCGCTTGCGGTCGAAGTGCAGGTGGCCGTGTTCCCCGACAAGCCCAATAAAGCGGTCGAAGTGCAGGTGGCCGTGTTCCCCGACAAGCCCAATAAA
>NZ_JBFRCY010000563.1:0-3132 GCF_052113305.1 Terriglobus sp. YAF25 | reverse complement strand
TCCCTCCACCCCGCATGTACCGCGCTTTGCCGGGCTGAGTCGTACACTTCGACTACGGCAGCTTAAAGCCCTGGCCAAACAGGTCCTGCCGAAAACCATGCTGGAGGCCGCCAGGAAGAAGCGGGCTCCGCGCGAGCACGTGCTGCCGACGCTTCCGCCGGAAGATCGTGCACGATTGGTTAGCTACTACCGCGAGGATATTTTGCGGCTGCAGGACCTCATCGATCGGGATCTCTCCGCATGGCTGCGATAGCTAGGACGTTACGCGATATATACGTTCCACTTCCCGCGCATCGGGCACACGATGGAGATTCCATTCCGAGGGAAGACTCTGCTGCAATGACAACAGGCTCTGTCCCTGTGGCATCGCTTCCATCACGGTTTCTGCTCCGCGCACGGAGCCGATATAGAAGAAATGGCGTCGCGCCACGCGACCGATATCGTTCAGATACACCACCGTCGCTTCGGGCGTCGTGTCGGACAGCGTGTGCGAAGTGAAGACCGTATCCGCAGAACCGGGAGGCATCTCCCGCAGAACCCAGGGAGGCATCAGGATGACATCCGCTCCGGCGATGGTCGCTGCCGTTATGGGCTGCTCCCCATACAGGACAAAACGAAGCTGCGGCAGCGACTTCATCAGGTAGTAGGAGGTCAGCGCGATGCTCTCCGGAACGTCGAAATCCAGATACGTAACGCCGGGCCAGTCGCGCAGCAGATAGTGGGCCATCGCGCCATAGCCTCCACCAATCTCGGCAATCACTGCGCTCGATCCGTCGTGCATGTCTCGGAGACGCTGGGCGCAGTAGTGCTGGTACTCCGTAGCTGACCGGATAAGCGTCTGGCCCACCACGACACCGAAGGGATTGCCCACCATCGGCCCGGAGAGATCCTCCGTGGGGAATCGACGGTCTGTCGCTCTCTGCCAGTAATCGAGACGATGCAGCGCATCTCCAAGAAGAAAGCGACGATGGGTATCTTTCATGCGGCCATCGCGATAGGCGCGCGAGATACTCAGCGGACGTCCCACCAACCCCACGGAACACGCATCTCGGTAGAAGTTCCGATACGAGCTGCGTAACGCCGGAAGGTTGCGCTCTCTCAGAGCGCTCATCACAGGGCCGAGAGCAGAGCGCCGAACCTCCTGCCACCATGGCGTCGCCTGGTAAGCCTCGGGAACGGTCTTCTCTATCTCCGCGGCTTGAAGATAGGCATCGCAGATTCGTGTAAGGAGATCATCGTCGTCCTGCTCTTCGTCCATCGCATGGAGAGCGAATCCGGCCGAGACATCATCAAGCCTGTACCGAGGATCTCCTCGAAAGCGGCGTTCGCTTTCCTGCGCAAATCGTTGCAGGTCGCGGTGGGCCGCCAGCAGGTCCCGGACGGTTCGAATGGTCTTCCACGGATGAAGAAGATGCCTTGTTTTCAGCATGACCTTTCCTGGAACCAACGTAGCCGGGAAGCTTTTATGATCCTCGACGATTACGCAAAGAACGTCAGCAGAAAATCAGCAAATTATCTTTTCCCTGTCACGGAAGATGCAGGATCGCGTTTCGTATTCACGCTGGCAGCCGTAGAGGCGACTTAGAGCTTTCCCTGTTGCTGGATATCCCGGAAGGGGTGTGCAGCGGCGTTTTCATTGCGGAAACGCGCATAGATATGGAAGCCCTGCACTACACCTCCAGGGAAAATGCTCTGGCTCAGACCAGTTGGTTGGATCCTCCGTTTTTGTTCAGAGCGGTGGTTGCGAGCATACCTCCCAGACCCATCGTCTCCACTGCGGAAGAGGGCACGATTACCATCGATCCACGTTCTTTGATCGCTTCATACAGCATGTTCATCGCACGCAGATGCAGGGCGACCGGATTTGCCTCGTATGCTGCAGCAGCCTGGACGAATTTGTCGGAGATCTCCGTCTCTGCGAGGCCCAGAATGATGCGTGCCTGGCGTTCCCGTTCTGCCTGTGCCTGCCGCGACATCGCGTCCTGCAGACTTGCGGGAATCTGCACATCTCGCACTTCGACCGACTGCACGGTAATTCCCCACGGAGTCGTCTTCTCATCCAGAATCTTCTGCAGCTCGCGGCCAAGCGTCTCGCGATCGGCCACCAGTTGCGCCAGCTCATGGCGCCCGATCGACTCACGTAACGCTGTCTGCGCGCTCAACGAGATCGCATCAAAGTAGTTCTCGACCTCAAGAATGGCCTTCTCCGCATTCCAGACCATCCAGAAGACAATCGCGTCCACATTCACCGGGACCGTATCGCGGGTCAGGGTGGATTCGGCCGTAACACTGGCAAGGCGAATCCTCTGATCCACATACGGGGTCAACGTATCGACGATAGGAATGATCAAGAAAATGCCGGCTCCCTGGAGACGCCGGTAGCGGCCAAAACGAAGCAACGCCACCTTCTCCCATTGCTTCACGACCTTGATGGAGTTGAGCAGATAAAGACCCACCAGGGTTCCCAGCACCGCCGGGACAGGTGTTTGAGTTACTTTGCTTCCGATCACTCCAAGGACACAACATACTCCAAAAGCCATCAAAGCGACTTGGTTTGTTCCTCTATAGGTGCCCGTTCTGGCTGTCATGATCTCTCCTTCCGAACCCGTTCTTTTGCTGCTCGTAATGCTGTAATCAGCTCCTCGAGTGAAAACCCACTTGCGCCCGCACGCGCGATCGTTTCATCCACGATCTGATTCAACTGCCGCTCACGCTCGGCGTCGGCGTTGCGTAGCCGGCCTTCGCCAATGAACGTACCTGAACCCTGCTGCGTCTCAATAAGCCCGCTCAGCTCAAGCTCACGATACGCACGCACGACTGTGTTTGGATTGATTGCCAGATCGACCGCGAGCTGACGCACGGTGGGCAATTGATCGCCTGCGATCAGAGCACCCGTAGCCAGCGCACCGCATACCTGATCGATGACCTGCCGGTAAACAGGGACGCCGCTCACCGCATCAAGTCGAAAACGGAACGGCGGGCGCGGTTTTTCTAACCGGGACTTCATGGCAACAAATGTACTACTTAACTAGTACATGTCAACAATAATTTGGCACTGGAGCCAGCCCGTCGGAATTGCCTCCTCAGCGCGGAGCGGCACATGAGAAGTTCTTCGCGTCATCGATACTGCCG
>NZ_JBFRCY010000562.1:0-3150 GCF_052113305.1 Terriglobus sp. YAF25 | reverse complement strand
CATTGCCGCCATGCCGCGCAACGTCGTCCGCTATCGTAACGGCCTCTGTGAACATCCAGAGGAGATCGCTGCCCCGATCACGGAAGCTACGGTCCAGGTTGCAGCTCCGCCGGCCGGTCTGTTTTAGAAAGCATGGGCTGGAGCATTTTCCCTGTTGGTGGGTAGCCCGAAAAGAGTGTGCAGCGGCGTTTTCATTGCGGAAAACGCGCATAGATGCCAAGGCCCTACACTACACCTGCAGGGAAAATGCTCTATCTTTTTGACGGCTGATTTGCGGCGATGGCCAAGTGTGGCGTTTTCTTCGTCGCCTATCTGCTCGCCCCGATTCTCGAGCATCTTGATCGTTAACTATCGAAAGCGATGGAGTGTCCATCGCCTTCCTCAACTCGCTATAATCGCCCGCGCAATGGATACGCCACAACCCTCTCCGCCACAAGAACTGCAGCCCGGTGACTTTTATTACGAGGGCGAATATCTCGTCTTCACGGCGCAGTATCTGCTACGCCGTGGCTACTGTTGTAACAACGGCTGCAGGCACTGCCCGTATCGAGAGAACGACTACGAAGACTAGTGCTTAGTGCGTCGGTGGCTGCGGCGGAATCGCGGACGCCGGAGTCGGAACCGAGGCCGGGCTCTCGATTGCCATCAGGAAGGCGCGCGTGTCGCGAATCAGCAGTGCTAGCTGCGGATCCTTTTGGTACTTGCGGAACACCGGGTCATCTTTGACAGCGTTGCTCACATCCATGCCGCCTTCGGCCGCCTTCGCCAGGTAACGGTACATCGTCTGGGTCTCGCCGCTACGGGCGTAGACACGCGCCAGCTCAAAGCAGAAGCGGGCACGATCGTTGGCCGAGATCACATGAGTTGCAATGCCGCCGGAAGCGCGATGCTCGTACATCTGCGGGTCCAGCGTCAGCGCGGTCTGGAACTCCTTCTGTGCCGACTCCATATCCTTCTGGCTGAAGTAGGACGCTGCCAGGTTGGCATGGAAGACGGCGGACTTTTTATCGAGCTTGATCGCCTTCTTATACTCGCCGATCGAGTTGCCGAAGTGCTGCTCCAGGTAATCCACCGTGCCCAGGTTGTTCCAGGCCTCGGCATACTTCTTATTGATCTTCGTTGACATTATGAAGCTCTGACGTGCGGAGCGGTTGTCGTTCATCTCCAACTGGATCAGTCCGATCTTGTTGGTCAGTCTTGCCTTGTCACCGCCGCGCTCCAGCGCATAGCGGTAGTAGTCCATGGCATCCAGCGGATACCGGCGCGCACGCAGAATATCGCCGGCAACCTCCAGCTTTTCATGGGGGGCGAGCTTCGGGTCGGGCAGATGTAGCGAGATCTGGTGCCACTCTTCGGTCTCATGCATCCGTACATCGGTGGCCACCCGGCCGTCTGGGTTAGAAGCACGCTGGGCCGTGACCGCGCATGGGGCGGTGAGGCACAGCATCATCAGAAATGAAACAGAGTGTACGCGCATAGGCGCACCTCCCAATCTTGTGCCTGCGATTATTGCGCGCAGGTACAGGCGCGTCAATCAAGCAATGAAAAAGTTACAAACCGATAAATGTTCCAGTGCCGCTTTGGAAAACAAGGATTTTCCTGCTGCCGGCTGCTTTCGGCAGGCCGGTCCAGACTCCGGTTCATTCACCGCGAAAGCGCCATCAAGCCGCTCCGCAAATCCGTTGCCGACTCAACAGCCTTATCCAACTCCGCATGCGCCCGCGTCCATAAGGGAAGCGCGGCCTGGAGCGCGGCATGCCCCTCCGCCGTCAGGCTCAACATGCGTGACCTTCGGTCGTTCGGGTTGGCCTCATTGCGCAGCAACTCCCGGCGTTCCAGCGGCTTCAACGCTGCCGTCAACGTAGTTCGGTCCATGGCTAACAGGTTTGCGACCGAGGCCATCGGCGCCGGCTCTGGCCGATTCAACGACATCAGGATCGAGAACTGTCCGTTGGTCAGTCCGGAAGGTTTCAGCACGGCGTCAAACCGTCGGGCCAGCGCTCGTGCTGCTCGCTGAACGTGCAGGCACAGACAGGTATCTCGGACGTGAATCGTCGTTTCGAAGGGCACCGCGCATGAGGCCGAAGTTGACACTGTCACTATTATGTTGATATCAACGTATCGAAGTCAAGAAGGAGATTTCCCCATCATGCCAGATCATGCCGTCGTCTCTCCTGAAGCCTGGCTCGAAGCCCGGAAAGCCTTCCTCCAGCGTGAAAAAGAGCTCACCCACCTCCGCGATGCCATTAACCGCGAGCGTTTGGCGCTGCCCTGGGTGAGGGTCGAGAAAGAGTATGTTTTCGACACGGAACAGGGGCCAAAAAACCTCGCCAGCCTCTTCCAGGGACGTAGCCAGCTCATCGTCTATCACTTCATGCTCGGTCCCGGATGGGAGGCAGGCTGCCCCGGCTGCTCGTTCTTGGTCGACCACGTCGATGGAGCCCTGCCGCACGTCAACCACCACGATGTCACCTTTACGGCCGTCTCCCGCGCTCCGCTGCCGGAAATCCAGGCCTACAAGCGGCGCATGGAGTGGAAGTTCCCGTGGGTCTCGTCCTTCGGCAGCGATTTCAATTTCGACTTCAACGTCTCGTTTACAAAGCAGCAAATTGCCGAGGGTATTACCTACAACTATGAGCTGCATCCGGGCCGCGACGGAGGAGAGACCGAACTGCCCGGCATGAGCGCCTTCTTCCGTGACGCTGATGGAACTGTCTTCCACACCTTCTCCAGTTATGCGCGCGGCATCGAAGACTGGATCGGTACGCTGATGATCTTTGACCGGGCCCCGCTTGGCCGCAATGAGAGCAGGACGATGAGCTTTCTCAAGCGGCACGACGAATACGAAACCAAACCGAAGGCAGCCGTATGCTGCCATGGAGAGTAACTCTGATGAAACTGAATGCGTACCTCAACTTCGGCGGCAACTGTCGCCAGGCCTTCGAGTACTACGAGCAGCACCTCGGCGCGAAGATCGTAATGTCGATGACCTTCAACCAGTCGCCCGATCAGAGCAATGTTCCTCCCGGAGCCGGCGACCAGATTCTGTACGCGAATCTCTCCATCGCCGACACGCAGATCATGGGCAGCGACACTCCGAACTACGAGCCCATCCGCAGTTCGTATCTCACGCTCTCCGTGCCCGAGGCC
>NZ_JBFRCY010000561.1:0-3151 GCF_052113305.1 Terriglobus sp. YAF25 | reverse complement strand
CCTTCGCCGCGTCTCCACCCATAAGCACTGGGTGGTGTTGGAAGTCTCGAGCTTCCAGTTGGAGACGGTGACCCGTTTCCATCCGAAGATCGCCGTGGTCCTGAACATCACGCCCGACCATCTGGACCGTCATGGCACTTTTGAGGCCTACGCCGCGGCAAAGTACCGCATCACCATCGCGCAGGATCCCTCGGACTTCCTTGTATTGAACGCCGAAGATGTGCCCACGCAGTTGACTGCATCGCACACCAAGGCTGGTATTTATTGGTTCTCGCCCTCGCGTCAGATCAAGCAGGGAGCGTTTGTCCACGGCGACGGCATCTACTTCAAACAGAAGGAAGGCCATCGGCCGGAGCCAATCATGCCGACCAGCGAGATCCCCCTCAAGGGCGCGCACAATATTGAGAACGTCCTCGCAGCCATTACTGCAGCCAGGCTTGCGGGCGTCTCCAAAGAACAGGTCCGTGCGGGTGTAGCCAGCTTCAAGGCGGTAGAACACCGCCTGGAGTTCGTGCGCAAGGTGAACGGTGTGGACTACTACAACGACTCGAAGGCCACCAATGTGGATGCGACGGTGAAGGCGCTGGAGTCGTYTCCGAAGGGAATCCACCTGATTCTCGGAGGCAAGGACAAGGATTCGGACTACCGCGCGCTCGTGCCCCTGCTGAAAGACCGGGCTGTCGCTGTTTACACCATTGGTTCAGCCGCGGAAAAGATCGAGTCGCACCTTAACAAAGTAGTCAACATAGTTTCAGCGGGAACTTTGGAAAACGCACTCGCGCAGGCAAAGGAAGCTGCCCAACCAGGAGAAGTCGTCTTGTTGGCGCCTGCATGTGCGAGCTTCGACCAGTTCCAGAGTTACGAACACCGCGGCCGCGTCTTCAAGGAGACGGTAAACGGCTGGGCGGAGTAGGCCGGCACGACGGCGAGCCTGCCCGCTTCGGATGAAGGCAGGAAATGGCAAAGCGCGTCGGCGTCGATAAATGGTTGTTCTTCGTGGTGGTGCTGCTGGTCCTTATCGGGCTGGTGATGGTCTTTTCCGCTTCGGCGGTGATGGCCAAAGAGCGTTACGGCTCGCCTTATACCTTCGTCAGCAAGCAGGCGATGTGGGCCTTGCTTGGCCTGGGCGCACTGCTGGTGCTGATGCGCGTGGACTACCGCAAGTTCAATAACCCCAAGGTTGTTCTGCCGTCGGTCGCGATCACGATGCTGCTGTTGATCGGCGTCTTCGCGATGCGCGACTCGCACAATACGCATCGCTGGTTCAAGATTGGTCCGTTCTCCCTTCAGCCCTCTGAGATCGCCAAACCGGTGCTGGTGTTGTTTCTCGCGTGGTTTTTGCAGAACCGCATGCACTGCATGGACGATCTGAAAGGGACCATTCTGCGGGCGGCAACCCCGCCCTTGCTGATGATCGCCCTCGTCCTGAAGGAGCCCGATCTTGGCACCGCGCTCGTGTGTGCAGCGGTGCTGGCGCTGATGCTGTATCTCGCCGGTGCGCAGATGCGCTACTTCGCCATTGGAGCAGCGCTGGCTTCGCCGGTGATGTACTTCATGCTCTTCCATGTGGCCTGGCGCCGCGCCCGCATGCTGGCGTATATGGATCCCGAGAAGGATCCACGCGGAACGGGATTCCACATTCTGCAGTCGCTGATTGCCGTTGGCACCGGCGGCTTCCATGGGCTTGGCCTGATGGAAGGCCGGCAGAAGCTGTTCTACCTCCCCGAGCCGCACACGGACTTTATCTATGCCAATGTCTGCGAGGAGCTGGGACTGCTGGGGGCGCTATTCGTGGTCGCGCTCTTTGTCGTCCTCGGGTATCGCGGACTGCGTACAGCGTTTCTCTCGACCGACCCGTTTGCCCGGTTCCTGGCGTTTGGGCTTACCTGCGCGATCATCATCCAGGCCTTCTTCAATATCAGCGTGGTGCTGGCGCTGCTGCCCACCAAAGGCATCCCGCTGCCGTTTATCTCCTCGGGAGGCACAAGCGTATTTATCACCCTGGCCAGTATGGGTGTGCTGCTGAACATCTCGCGCGAGACCGATTAGAAACGATATAGGGATATAAGAATCAGATGAAAGTACTGATTGCCGGTGGCGGCACGGGTGGTCATGTTGTTCCGGCGCTCGCCATCGGACGTAAATTGCGTGATGCGTTTGGAGCCGAGGTGCGTTTTGTCGGCACCGAGCGTGGGCTTGAAACAAAGCTGATTCCGGAGGCTGGCTTCCCGCTGGAGCTGGTAAAGTCCGGCCAGTTGAAGAACGTCAGCGTGATGACACGTCTGAAGACCTTGACGGACCTTCCCCTCGGTGTGCTGCATTGCATTCGGCTCATCCGGAGTTTCCGGCCGGATGTCGTGGTGGGTGTCGGCGGCTATGCCAGCGGGCCGGCCATGGCCGCAGCGGTCTTGCTGAGGGTTCCCACGCTGGCCTATGAGCCAAACGCCTTGCCCGGCATGACCAACCGCCTGGTGGGCAAGTATGTCAGCGCTGCGGCCGTTGCCTATGAGCAGACGACGCACTATTTCCGCAATGCAACGGTGACCGGCGTGCCCGTCAGGCCGGAGATTTTTGACCTTCCTCGGAAGCCGGAGGGGGCACCCCCGCGGCTGCTGGTGACGGCTGGAAGCCAGGGAGCTGCAGTCTTCAATGAGTTCGTTCCGAAGATCGCTGCGCGTCTGCTTGAGACGATTTCGGGGCTGACCATCGTGCACCAGGCCGGAGCACGAAACCTGGAGAAGGCACGGGAGGCTTTTACGGCGAGTGGAGCGGATGGTACACGCATCGCCGTGGAGGCTTTCCTGAACGATATGCCGCAGCAGTACGCGGCAGCGGACGTCGTCCTGGCTCGTTCGGGGAGCACGGTTTCGGAATTGTGCGCGGCGGGCAAGCCGTCGCTCCTGGTGCCGCTTCCGCGGGCGGCCGACGACCACCAGCGGAAGAACGCCGAGGTGCTTGCAAATGTCGGTGCTGCTGTGTTGCTGCTGCAGAAGGATGTCACCGAGCAGAGCCTGCTGGAGGCTTTGGCGGGGTTGTTCACCGATCGGGAACGGCGAGAGAGGATGAGTGCAGCGGCACGATCGCTGGCGAGGCCGGGAGCTCTGGAACGAATTGTCGAGATGATACGAGGACTGGCGGACGGTAAAAAGGG
>NZ_JBFRCY010000560.1:0-3157 GCF_052113305.1 Terriglobus sp. YAF25 | reverse complement strand
CTCCAAGACCATGTGCTTGTCGATATGGTTCCGTTCCGCGAAATTTCCCTGGTTGATCGCGATGCTGAGCCGATCTCTCGAATCGATGTAAAGCAGGTCCTTCCCAACGGGAACGTCGTCGAACGTTCTTACAAAGGGCGTACGGTAGGCCTTTCCATTCAGCGTCAAAGGAACGACATCGCCATGGGAATAGCCGAGTTTCGCGAAGAGAGGCTGCGGTACGTTGAGGACCAGGTTTCCATAGGGTCCATCCGTACCGATGACCTCCGCGTGCAAACCTTTATCGTCGAGCTTTGCTACCGTTCCTTGCAGCCTGACCAGTTGTGCGACGGGGATCTCGGGACCAGCCGTCGTCCAGTCATCCCCACGCGCGAGATGGGCCGCTGCTGGAGAGAAGATGTCACGGCCATGAAATGTGGACGAAAGCTTAGCTCCAATCATCCACTCCTGACTGGTTATCTCGCGTGCAGCTTCCAGGCCATCGCGCTCCGCAATGCCGGTAATAAGACCATTGTCAGGAAGGACGAAGTACTGTCCCACCTTCGACTTCACAATAATGGCTTTTCGAGCCGTACCCACGCCTGGATCGATCACTGCAATAAACACCGCATCCTTCGCAAAATACGGAGCGCTTCCAGCGAGAAAACGAGCACCTTCGCTGATGTCGTAGGGCGTAACCTGATGCGTGATATCGATAATCGTGGCCGTTGGCGCAATGCCATGCATGACGGCACGGCAGATACCTACTGCATCATCTTTCGTATCGAAGTCGGTCAGAAATCCAATCGTGTGAGGTCCGGTCTGGGCGATCGCCCCAACGCCAACGCTCAATAGAGCCATTGAAACAAGAAGCAAAAACGCTAGAGCATTTTTCCTGCGGGTGTAAGGTAGGGCTTCCGCATCTATGGGCGTTTTCCGCAATGAAAACGCAGCTGCACCCCCCTTCCGGGATACCCAGTGACAGGGAAAACGCTCTAAATATCGAAAAACTCTCAAGCCAACTCCTCACTTCCTGAAAGGTGCTCGTTACGGTTTCGGCCGCCGGAGATCGCGGAAATTTGAGATGCGGTCCCCCTCTAAGGCATTATCCACATCGATAGCGGCGGAAAATCGAAAGCCGCCCCACGCCCGTCTTCCATGGGTGCTGGGGTGGCTTTTTACGTTTTTACGGCCGGAGAAGGGCGGCGGTCCCATGGAATCTAACCTGGCGAAGCTTTTCAACCCGAATAGCGGAATACAGGGCTTTAGCATTTTTATGCACTATTGCAAAAAAGTACGACGATGTGATGTCATGAGTGGCAAGTCGAACCCTTGGTTGCCCTTACCCTATGGCGGAATCATCCGTGAAACACCTGCAACAAGCTGCAAACCTGACCCGCATCCGTGCGATGTCGATGACCCATCATTCGCAACTAGGTCACACCGGCGGCGACCTCTCCTCTGCCGACATCCTTGCCTGTCTCTACCTGGGTGGAATCCTGGCGGTCGATCCCGCCCGGCCTCACTGGGAACAGCGGGATCGCTTCATCATGTCTAAGGGACACTGCTCGGGCGCTTTCTACGCAACGCTCGCCGCACGTGGCTTCTTCCCGGTCGAGCAGCTCAAGACATTTATGGACCCGCTGTCCATGTTGAATGGACATCCGGACCGGAACAAACTGCCCGGGGTAGAGGCAAATACCGGCCCCCTGGGCCATGGAGCCCCCATCGCCGTCGGCGCCGCACTCGCGGCAAAGATGCGCGGCGAACACTGGCGGGTCTTTGTCCTGACCGGCGATGGCGAACTGCAGGAAGGCTCCAACTGGGAGGCCGCCATGACCGCGCATCATTACAAGCTCGATAATCTGACGGTCATCGTCGACCGCAACCGGATTCAGCAGGGTGACTTCACCGAAAACACGGTTCAACTGGACCCGCTCCCTCCGAAGTGGTCCTCCTTCGGCTTTGCCGTGCGTGAGGTGGACGGGCATAACCACGAGGAGCTGATGCGGGTCTTTCAGTCTCTCCCCCTCGAAAGGGGGAAACCCACCTGCATCATTGCCAATACGATCAAAGGCAAAGGCGTCAGCTTTGCAGAGAACAAGCCCGCTTGGCATCATGGTGTGCCGACCCGTGAGCAGCTTTTCATGGCGGCAAAAGAACTCGGTGTGGAGGTCCCATGGTAGTCGCCGCCCCCGTTGAGACATCAGCCAAGACCTACGATTGCCGGGAAGCCTACTCCAGAACGCTGGAAGAGATGGCCGCTCAGGACAAGCGGGTCTGCGCCGTCGTCAACGACTCCATCTCTTCGACCAAGCTGAAGAAGTTCAAGGAACTCTTCCCCGACCGGTTCGTCAACGTCGGCATCGCGGAGCAGAACATGATCGGCGTGGGCGCCGGCCTGGCCAATGGAGGTATGGTCCCCTACGTCTGCGGAGCCTCCTGCTTCCTGACAGCCCGCGCCATGGAACAGGTAAAGGTCGACCTCGGCTACTCCAAGTGGAACGTCAAGCTCTGCGGCATGTCGTCCGGCATGGCTTATGGGCAACTTGGCGCCACCCACCACTCCATCGAAGACATGGCCTGGACGCGCATCATTCCCAACCTCACCGTGATCGTTCCGGCCGATCCGCTCGAAACCGAGCAGGTGATGCGTTATTCGCTGCGGCACGATGGACCCATGTTCCTACGCATCAGCCGGGTTCCGGTGCCTGAGGTGCACGATCGCGGATATCAATTCACCCTCGGCCGGGCCGCGCTCATGAACGATGGAGACGACGTCACCATCATCACCAACGGCATCCTGGTGGCTCGCGCGCTGCAGGCCGCAAAGCTTCTGGAACAGCGCGGCATCTTCGCCCGTGTGCTGAATATGAGCAGCATCAAACCCCTCGACTACGACGCAATCATCAAAGCCGCGAAAGAGACCCGCGGCATCGTCACCGCGGAGGAAGCACTCACCGCAGGCGGTCTGGGCGGAGCGGTCGCAGAAGTGCTCGCACTGCATCATCCTGCGCGGATGCGCATGCTGGGGCTTCCTGACGTCTTCGCACCGACGGGGTCGGCAGAGTTTCTGCTCGACCACTTTCATCTGAACGCAGATGGCATGGTGAATGCCGCACTCGATCTGCTGGGAGAGAACAAGTAGGCGCAGATCATGTCCGACCTTATCCTCGCC
>NZ_JBFRCY010000559.1:0-3164 GCF_052113305.1 Terriglobus sp. YAF25 | reverse complement strand
ACTACGGCGAGGGCCTCGAACTGGAAGGTGGCGATGAGCGCGAAGGCACGGAACCCGAAGGGCAGCGCCTCTAYCTCAACTCGCCCGTACCCCAACCTGTCTTCGTCTCAAGCGATCGCCAATTCCCAACCTTCAACATGGGCATTCCCGATCAGTACCGCTACAACGAGTTTCAGCGCGACTTCACCGCGCGCAGCAAGACCGGATATCAACCTGCACTGACTGTGATCCGCTTGCCCAATGACCATATGTCCAAGCCGCGTCCGGCAGACGGCTATCCCTATCGCAGCTCCTTCGTCGCCGACAACGACCTCGCCCTCGGCAAGATCGTAGACACCATCTCGCACAGCGCCATCTGGAAAGACACCGCGATCTTTGTCGTCGAAGACGACGCACAGGGCGGCGTGGACCACGTGGACGCGCATCGCAGTCCTGTGCTCGTCATCAGCCCTTATACAAAACGCGGCTACATCTCACATCGCCACACCAGCATGGCCAGTGTGCAGAAGACGATCTATGAGCTGCTGAACCTCGGGCCGCTCAACCTTGAAGACGCGCTCTCCGCCGACTTAAGCGACAGCTTCACCAGCACTCCCGACCTGACGCCGTACACGTTCGTCCCATCGAATACACACATCTTCGATCCTCGCCGCGCACGCACCGCACACCCAAAGACCGCCGCGGAAAAGGCCGAGCTGCTCGACTGCGACGACCCGGTAGAACTGGACAGAGAGATCCATAGGAAATCAACCAAACCACGTCGCCGCGATGCAGATGACTAGTGCAAGCGCTGAAGGCGCCCTCTATACCAGCCTGGAAGTTGGATGACGCTCCCTAATCCCTGACGTTCTCGTCATGTTGTGATCGCCGAACGTCGTTCACCGATCACAACAGAACGGCCTCCCATCACGGGAGGCCGCTCTATTTTCGACTCTGCAACACAAACTCAACGAACAGCAAAGTCAGCACGGCATCCCCGGTCCACCCAGATGCCACCGCGGTCATATCCCCAGGTTTCGCCTTCCCTGCAGGGCGACCCACTGCGCTGCTTGATTAGCCGCACACCTCTCCTGATGGCCACGCGGCAGAAGTTCCTTCCCATGTCGTTGGACTCACACCGGATGACACCGTTCGATGGACCGGACCACCCATTATCCGAGGGCCTTGTATCCGGAGGTCTGTTATCGCCCGGATACGGCGGAACGCCCGGACCACCGCCGCCCTGGAATGCGTCTGCTCTCACCAGGAAATCGGCACGGCAGCCACGATCCACCCAGACACCGCGACGATCATATCCCCAGGTGTCGCCCTGTATGCAGGGTGACCCACTACGCTGATTCAGCATCCTGACTCCACGCGACGTGTCTGCCTGGCAGTAGTGCCGCTTGCCATCATCGGAGGCGCAGGTAAGTTTCGCGCCTTCACGATCCGTCGTTCCACTCTGCGCCTTGAGAGACGCTGTGCCGACGGCAATGAAACCAAAGATAAACAGTAAGAGTCGAAGTTGCTTCATGTTGAACCTCCCGATTCGTCAGAACGATACTTCGGCAGCCCCTACATACCAACCAACGGCCCGTGAAGCGGTGAGTCAGCTCAGCCGAGCCAAGAACTTGGATGGCTGCCTGTCGTATGTCGCGGGGAGTTAGATGCAGAACAACTCCCTTGCTGCTGCTACACCTCAATCATCGAACCCAATAAAAACCTGCGAAATGAGATCACATATGGCGACTTGGCCGTCCCGATTTCAGGGAAAGCACATGAGGGCCTGGGTCCGGGGAATTGGGCCGGAAACTCAGCAGATAGCCCTCGGGGATATGGACCCGGCCTTTATTTTTGCGCAAATATATGGGCTACTGACTCAGATAAGGCTGCGGATGCTGCCACCATCCACACCCCAAACTGCGCCGGTGACGTAAGAAGCGCGATTGCTGGCCAGAAACACCATGATGTTCGCGACCTCTTCTGGCTCGCCGAGCCGCTCCAGCGGAAGCTGCCGCAGCTTCATCTCGTGGTCGACGGCCTCCCGCGGGGGCATATTGTGGATCGCCGCCATGCCGTCGGCAAACCCACCAGGGCGAGACCAGAAGGTGCTCCAGATTGGTCCCGGGGCAACCGCATTGATGCGAACCCGGGGCGCCTCCGCGCGCGCAAGACTTTTGGTGAGGGAAAGCATTGCGGCTTTGAGCGCACCATAGTCGGCCGGAACCGCTTCAGGCTGCCGCGCGAGATCGGACGCATTGTTCACAATCGAAGCGCCCTCTCTCTCTCGCAGCAGAGGCAGCAGTTGCCGGGTCGCGCGCACGGCCGACATGAAGTTCAACTGGAACGTCCGCTCCCATTGCTCGTCCGTCGTCTCCATAAACGGCTTCGGATCGGCATAGCCAACATTGTTGATTAACACATCGAGGCCGCTGATCTGGCTCACCAGTGCATCTAGACCGCTCTTCATGCCTGCGCCCGTGCTCAGATCCGCGACAGAAGCATAGGCCTTCACGCCCTGTGCACGAACCAGCTCAAGCGTATGCTCGAGCCCGGTTTTGTCGTGATCCACTGCCGCGACGTGCGCCCCCTCACTCGCAAACGCAACTGCCGCAGCTCTACCAATTCCATTTGCTGCTCCGGTAATGAGTACGGTCTTGCCTTCCAGGCCGGTCTGCATGCCGCGATCCTTTGGGTTGATTTCTATCATTGACCGAGACCCTATAAAAGGCGCAACTGCTCTTTATGAGGCGCTGTGTGAAAACAAGTAGAGGGTCAGGCCTGAGTTCCACTCTAAGCCCTTATACTTGGYCGTCTGTGTAGAAGTCATCCCCGCAGTCTGATAAGACTGCTGACAACCGTTCCAACGAACAGCCTCTTCATCTTCACCTCTGATGTGGAAGATGGTACTAGCGGAGGAGAATTATGTGCGATTTCGGCCGTACCCTCATTGTCTGCATCCTCATCACTGGCATGACCTTAACGAGCGTCGCTCAGCACGCTCCGGCTACCTCGAAGACCGCTACCGCTGTAAAAGAAAAGGTCGAAGGCCTCACTGCTCAGGCACACATCACCGTAATACGCACAGGTGCTCCTGAAGAGTTTGGCGACTTCATCTCACATAGCCAGGATGGTTTTACGTTTTACGATGTCGACCAGAAGCAGGACGTGACGCTCAGGTACGA
>NZ_JBFRCY010000558.1:0-3166 GCF_052113305.1 Terriglobus sp. YAF25 | reverse complement strand
GGCTCCATCCCTGGCCAGGAGATTCCTTCCAACTACGGCGGCGGCGTGAGCGAGTACCAGTGGCACATTCCGCTCATCTTCAAGAACACCGCCACCAAGCCCGAGCTTGATGGCCACTTCGATACCGCCTACCCGGACTTCAATCTCAAGTTCCCTGACCAGCTCCGCGTCAGCGAATTCATTACCCAGTTCGATAAATGGGTCACCGAGCGCAATGCCGGTAAGGACAACATGCCGCAGTTCGTGATGTTACGCATGGGCAATGATCACACTGCCGGCACTGCCGTCGGCTCGCCCACACCGCGCTCCTCCGTCGCCGATAACGACCTCGCAGTCGGCCGCGCCGTGGAAGCCCTGTCACACTCGCCCTACTGGGACGACACCGCCTTCTTCATCCTTGAAGACGACGCGCAGGACGGCGCCGACCACGTTGACGGCCACCGGTCGATTTCGCTGATTGTGAGCAAGTACTCGCCGCGTAATCCAGAGCCCTTCATCGACCACAGCTTCTACACCACGGTCTCAGTCCTGCACACCATGGAAGACCTTCTTGGTGTTCCGCCGATGAACAACAACGACGCCTTTGCTCCACTCATCGCGCCAATCTTCGCAGGCAAAGGCGATCAGCCGGCCTTCACCGCGGACTACACCAATCGCGACAACAAACTCATCTACCAGGCCAACACGCCAAAGGCTCCGGGAGCGAAGCAGTCCTCAAAGATGGACTTCACTCACGAAGACCGCGCCGATGCCCGCCTGTTGAATATCATCCTTTGGCGTGACGCCATGGGCGACAAACCCGTCCCGCAGATGGTGCTTCATCCCCACGGCCAGAAGAAGGACGATGACGACGACTAGGAGCTAAACCGTCTCTTATCTTCGCCACAGAAAGGAAGATCGAATACAGTTCGATCTTCCTTTTTTGTTTGTCATTTCGCAGCGACCAATGGGAGCGGAAAAATCTGCTCCTCTACCACCCCCACTCGATACTCAGCTCCCAGCGAACTTTGTTCGCTGACAATTCGAGCAAAGCTCGAATTCGTAGTGCTTAAGGGCACCGCTTCAGCCGTGCCGTACAAAGCCCCAGGAACAGCGGCTAAAGCCGCATCTTTTACCCGCGCTGTACTGGCACGGCTGAAGCCGTGCCCTTAAGCAAAACATTCGCACCTACGGCGCGAAGTGGTTGCGCCACGCGCAACGGTGCTCTGCTTTTAGTCAGCGGGACAATGCAGCGAAGCTTTCCTGCTTTGTCCTTTCGTAGCCCCGCGGAGAAATCTGTTTCTCTATCAACTCCTCTTCTTTTATTCATCCTCAAGCACTGGTGGAAACACCGGAAGAAGCATCTACTAGAGAGGACCGCRGGGAGAGGGAGAGCATGGTACAGATCAAACGGAGTTGGGTCATCATTGCAGGCATCGTGCTTCTGGCACTCGTCGGCTTCTTCGCCGTGGGCCACCTTCTTGATGCCGACACCTATCGCGGACGCATCGAAAAAGCGCTCTCGGACTCCCTCGGACGTCCCGTGCAGTTAGGACACCTCGACTTCTCACTCTTCTCCGGAAGCCTGAATGCTGAATCGCCCTCCATCGCTGACGATCCGGCGTTCAGCAATCAGCCTTTCCTTACCGCGAAGAGCGTTCACATCGGCGTTGAGGTACTTCCGCTGCTGCTGAACCGCCAGGTCCACATCAACGGCTTCACGATCGATCAACCGAAGATCGTCCTGATACGCGCCGAGAACGGTACCTGGAACTACTCCAGCATCGGCAGCGAAGGCAAGCGCAAGGCCCCCACGGCGGAGACCAACGACCTTATTCCCAACCTGACCGTCGGCAAGATCGATATCAAGGATGGCAGCGTCACCATGGGAACGCTGCCGCAACAGGGTCAGCCGCACGTCTACAGCGATCTCAACGTCAGCGTGCAGAACTTCTCGTTCGCCAACGCATTCCCCTTCACCGTGAACGGTAAACTGCCTGAAGGTGGAAGCATCGCGATCACCGGCAATGCCGGCCCGATCAATCAGCACGATGCTTCGCTGACCCCACTCACTGCGCAGATCGCGCTGAAACATGCCGACCTGGTCTCAGCCGGACTCGTCCAGCCCAGCCAGGGAATCTCAGGCATCGCCGATCTCGATACCAAGGTCACTTCGAATGGCCAGACGGCACAGGCCGATGGCAAGCTTCATCTCGCGCAACTGAAGCTGGCGAAGAACGGCACGCCGTCCTCACAGCCTGTCGATCTGCAGTTCAACGTTAATCAGGACCTGCAATCGCTCTCCGGCAAGATCAACAGCGCAACCATGCAGGTAAGCAAGGCCGCGCTCGGCCTCGCCGGAACCTACACAACCCGCGGCAACACCACCTCGACACAGATGAACGTCGATGGCAAGAACATGCCTATCGATGACCTGGTCGCCTTCCTTCCCTCGCTCGGTGTACAGTTGCCCTCCGGCTCGCGACTGCAAGGCGGTACCCTTACCCTCTCGCTCGATGTCGCAGGGCCAACAACAGCCCCCGTCATCAGCGGGCCTATCCGTATTGCAAATACGCAGCTCGCAGGTTTTGATCTGGGACAGAAGCTCGCCAGCATTCAGGCGTTTACCGGAGCGAAGACCGGATCGAACACCACCATCCAGGCCTTGAGCACCAACCTGCGTTACAGCACCGAAGGTGTCCAGACGAATAACCTTGCAGCCATCGTGGCCGGACTCGGCTCAGCCTCCGGCAACGGCTCCATCAGCGCCAATAATGCGCTCAACTACCGCCTGCTGATCAAGCTCGACTCCACCGGCATCGGCGGACTCGCCACACAGGCCGCCAGCCTGTTGCCCGGTGTCTTTGGGTCGACGGTGAGCCAGGCCACAGCGAATGGAATTCCGGTGACCATCGGCGGCACAACCGCCAACCCCACGTTCACACCTGACATAAGCAAGCTGGTTGGCGGAAGCACACAACAACAAAAGCAGAACCTGCAGTCCAATCCGTTAGGAAAAGCTCTCAGCGGGTTGTTTCATCGCTAGCACTACTCCCTCGAACAAGCCTCTGCCTCCAGAGACGCCGCTTCGATGCATACGGTCAAGGACCTTGTCTTCGCTATACTTTGCACTGAAACAGATACAACAACACATCAACTCTGGAGAACGCCTGTGTCCCCGCTCAGG
>NZ_JBFRCY010000557.1:0-5333 GCF_052113305.1 Terriglobus sp. YAF25 | reverse complement strand
TCGTGAAGGTGTTTCCTGCATAGTCGCAGAACTCAAACGGCTCACGATTGCCGCGGGCGCGTTTCTCAATCTCCGGCAGTGCGCCTGTCGCCATCCACTCTTCCGTCTCGCAGGCGAACCGCATCGCCAGGGGAACGTTACGCTGCACTCCTGCGCCGTTGACATAGAGATCGGCCAGAATCAGCGAACCGCCAACCACCCAGCTCGTAGGTTGATCCGGGTTCTGCGCGAGCTTAGCCTTCTGCGCAAGCCGCTCCTGCCACGCACAGGCACGCGCTTCAGCGTAGTTCACGGCCTGCCCGATACCGCGATAGGAGCGATAAGACGCACACGCCGGAAATACCTTCGGAGCAGGAACCGTCTGTGCCTCGGCGGGCAGCGGAACGGAGGCATACGCAGCGCAATCCGCAGGTTGGCCGGCAGAAACGGTCTGACCCAGGGCAGCAAACGCACAGTTTGCCATGAGAGTGGCTGTCGCGAGACCAAAGAGCTTTTTCCAGCGGGAACGCGCGCAGATCATGTGAGCGCAGTATATGACGATTCGCGAGCACCGCACGCTACTTGTACCTTGTCACGCCATCGAAGGGCGCCTCGATCTTCACTCCGCCACGCACCATTCAACTATTCAACTATTCAACGATTCAACGATTCAACTACCTCACGCGTAGTTCCCGGCTGAACGGAAACACTTGCCTTCATCGTTAAAGAAAAGGATTTCCCCACAGCGGCGGYCCGCCTGGTTGGTGTAGCAGATCACCACTGAATTCGCTCCGGTGTAAACCGTCTCCAGCGTGAAATGCAAACCCGGAAACAGACCCATGGCCTTCTGCCAGTAAGCACGGATGGCGGGCTTGCCGTGCAAGGTACCGGAAGGTTCTCCCATAATGTTCACGATATGCGGAGACGACATTTCAAAGTCGTCCGTGTAGAACGCCATTACCTGGTCCAGATCATGCGAATTCCAGGCAGCAATCCAGTTAGCGGCGAGATTCGAAGGCATCATGCCTCATTGTGGCACGGCAAATGAATGAGAACCCAAGGTCTTACCGACAAATGTGCCTACCATACTCTAGATGGCCCATCCATCGCTTATGAATCTCCGACGAACTTTGTTCGTTGAGCGGTAACGCGATGGACGGGATCGTCGGGATCCTCAGCGAACTCGATTCGCTTTGGGGTATTCGAGCATCAGTTCGAACCGTTTTGCTTAAGGGCATGGCTTCAGCCATGCCGCACATACGCCAAAGAAGCAAGCGGCTTCAGCTGCTGAGGTCCGCTCTTCACCCGTCCGCACCATTCAACCCGCAGAGAGAGCCATTCAACCGCAGCTCGAACCGCCATCAAACCTTAAACAATCCGCGAAACCCTCTGCCGCGGTAAAAGCAGGGCGCAGTGTTGTGATACACAAAGACGCGCCCATAGCGCCGGTCGCCAAAGATAGCTCCGCCCAGCTTCGTAATCTCATCCGGCGTCTTCAACCAGCTCTGCGTCTTGGTGTCGAAGCTCCCAAGCTTCTGCAGCTCTCGATACTGCTCTTCGTCCAAAGGCTCAATCCCGATCTCCGCCGCCATATCCAGAACATTACCCGCGACCGGTAGGCCTTCCTTCTCCCGCTTCTTCTGCCCTTCCCGGTCATAGCAGACGTTTCGGCGACCGTCGGGACTTTCGGCCGAACAATCACAGAAGATGTATTCCCCCGTCTCATCATCTCTACCGATCACATCCGGCTCACCGCCGGTCCGCTCCATCTCAATCAACGTCCAAAGCGCCCGAGTCTTTCGTTCGAGCCTTGCCTGCACGTCATGCCATGCAAGCCCTGCATGACGGTTCCCATTCCTCTCAAAGCGTTCCTGCAGCGTTTTGAAGAGTGTCTCGCGTTGTTCCTTTGAGAGAGTCGCAGCGGCCATCGAGGGAGCTTCTGCAATGGCGCGACTGTCAGCGCCAGCCTGAATGGATGATAGCGAGCAAACAGGCTCTCCGTGGATAAACCGCCGACTAAAACTTCTTATTGAATCTCGTGATCTCGTTCCTAATACATCTTCGTAGGCGTGCACGGGTCATACCCAAGCGACTGCACGCTCACCGGCACCGGAGGCGTCGGCGGCGTTGACCACGGCACTGCATTGAAGTCGAAGAACTCCAGCAGATTCGGTTGCGCTGCGAAGCCCTGTTTGGCAGGTGCGTCGGCCGCGTTGGCTCCGGGGTCATTCGAGTTCAGGTCGCAGTGTGTGGTCGGTACTCCACCGCTGGGTACGCAGGGTTTGTAGGAATCGGCATTCACGGAGATCTGCGCGACGTCCGGAATGGAGCCGAGTGAGGCATCGGTATTCGCGTTCGATGCACCCGGCACCGGAGGCACATGGTCATACGGCCCGCCGCCTTCGTCATAGCTCAGGAAGAAGACGGAATTCGACCACGCCGGGCTGGCCGTGAACGCATTGATGACCTTAGCCACCTGCGCCTGTCCTACGATGTTCGACCCGCCGGAGCCTGGATGTTCATCGTTATTGCCGTAGCCCGCTTCGATGAAGGAGAAGCTCGGCAGCGTGTTGTTGGTCAGGTCAGTAAAGTAAGTCGAGAGAGGTGCAACATGGTTGGGATCGATGCAGAAAGAGTTGGAAGCATCGCCGACAACACTGGACTTCTGCGTCGGAGCCACGCATGCTGATCCCGAAGGGTTCTGGTACAGATACTTGTTTGCCCACCCGAAGTAGCTGAGGACGGTGGCTGGGAACTGCGCCGCCGCGCCTCCCGTGCAGTCATCCGCGGAGAGGCATGAACCCTGAGTGACCGTGTAGTAAACCTTCCAGCTCACACTGGACTGGTCCAGCTCCTGGAAGATGGTCGGCAGGCCAAGCTGCGGTAGGTGATCGTTCGAACCGGGATCGAAGACCAGGCCCTGTGTGGTTCCACCGGTAAAGGTGGCGATGCGGTTGGGAATGCTCTTGCTCGAGAGCGGTGAGAACCAGCGGTCAGAGACGGCGAACTGCGACGCCATGTAGTAGTAGTAGTTCAGGAATCCCTGATCGTAATACCCCATCACACGCATACCGTTTGTGTCCGTATAGTTGCCGGAGCAGACTCCCGACTGCAGGCACGACTTCGCAAAGCCTTCGGCCGTGTGCACGAAGCCGTCAAGATTGATGCCCCGCAGCGTGCTGAAGTCATAGCGGCTGACGTCGCCATAGCTCTCCAGCCAGGAAGAGCTGGCGTCATCAATGCAGGAGCTCTTCAATTTGAAGAGCTGATACGAGACACCTTCATCATTCTGGTTGCTGACGCTGGCGAGCTTATCGTCAATGCCGTCGACGTTATACGTCTTGCCATCCTGGCCGATATTCCAGCCGTTGCTCAGACGATACGGATTCAGCATGCCGAAGTAGCTGTCGAAGCTGCGATTCTCCTGCAGCATGAAGACAACATGATTGATCTTTTGTAGATCGGCCGCGGGCACAACCGTAACCGTAGCAACCACCGAAGTGTTGCCATCCGAGTTCGTGGCGGTTGCCGTGTAGTTGGTTGTGGCGTTGGGTGTGACCACCTGCGTTCCGCCGGTCGCGGCGAGCGTGTAGTTGGAGCCATCGTTTCCGCTAATAACGACTCTGGTGGCATCGCCGGCGACGACCTTGAGCGTGGAAGAGCCGCCCGCCGTAATCGTGGAAGAGGTCGCGGTGAAGCTGACTGTAGGCGGCGCCTGATTCCTGACCGTGATGTTTACCGGTGTATTGAGCGCTCCGCCGCAGTTATCCCACTCCTGCACGAAGGTGTTGTATGAGCCTGGATTGAGAGTCAGCTTGGTGTTAAGCGACGCGCCGTTGACGTGGTAGGCAAGCGTGTTATTGACGTAGATGCCCATCGCTGCCACACCTGCCGCGCAGGTGGTGCTGCCTGCCGTGGCGGTGTAGGTCACAGGCGAAGTATCCGTGCTGTTGTTCGCGGGCGAGCTGATGGTAACGCCGTTCTGTGTGCTGCCGCCGGGGATCGTAATACTGACCGGCGTAGTCGTCGAACCGCCGCAGTTATCCCACTCCTGCACCACTGTGTAATACGAACCCGGACTCATCGTGAGCTTGGTGTTCAGCGAGGCGCCGTTCACCTGATAGACAAGCGAGTTATTGACATAGATCCCCATCGCGGCGACGCCGCTGGAGCAGGTCGACRCAGTAGCCGTGGCAACATAACTGACCGGGGAGCTCACCGTCGAGCCGTTCTGGGGACTGGAAACCGAGACGGTAGCAAATACGGGAGCAGCCAGGAGAAAGAAAACAGCAGCAAGAAAGACACACAGCTTGCGATTCATATTGTTTTGCCCTGCAAATCGTCAGAGGGATCGACCGGCGTCGGCTTTCCCGCACACCCGGACGAAGATGTGTGATGCCAAATTGTTCGGTAGCGACTGCCTGGGTCATGAGATTTTTGTCAGCCGAAATCGATAGATTCATTCTGTGTTTGGGTAGGAATCCAGGGTCTCCGCACCCGCCCTAGCGTTGCGAGGGCGGGGCACCCATGCGAAGGAAACGCATACTCCTTCCGAAAGAGATAATGCACTCATGGTCAACACCCGCTCTGCTAGCGCAATACGGCCCGCAAGCGTAGCCGACGCCGATAGCATCTGGCTCATCCTCGAGCCCGTCTTCCGTGCCGGCGAGACATACACCTTGCCTCGGGATATCGGACGCGATGAGGCGCTTGCCTACTGGTTCTCAGCCGGTAACCAGGTCTTTGTCGCGGAAGATGCCGGTGAGATTCTCGGCACCTATTACCTGCGCGCCAATCAACGCGGCGGCGGATCGCATGTCTGCAACTGCGGCTACATGACGGCAGTGCGCGCAACCGGCCGAGGCATTGCCCGAACGATGTGCCTGCATTCCAAAGAGCAGGCAAAACACTCCGGCTTCCGTGCAATGCAGTTCAACTTTGTGGTCAGTACGAATGACCGCGCCGTAAAACTTTGGCAGAGTCTCGGGTTTGCGATTGTAGGAAGGCTGCCGCTGGCCTTTCAGCATCCATCAAGGGGCCTCGTCGATTCACTCGTCATGTTCGCGGAGCTCTGATCGAGAGGACAAGGTCCCTTTGTTTGGTCATTTCGTAGCTCCCAAAGGGAACGGAGAAATCTGCTTCTCCCCCATACTTTCCTCCCAGCGACAAAGCCCCTCAAGAACCTCATTCGAGATTTTGAAAGACAAACCTTGCCTGCCCATCGATCAGGGTGTAGATTGTCTACATCATTGATGTAGGCGGTCTACACCCTGGAGTATTTTTCCTGGAGGTGTAGTGCAGGGCTAGTGTATCTATGGGCGTTTTCCGCAATGAAAACGCCGCCGCACGCTTCT
>NZ_JBFRCY010000556.1:0-6747 GCF_052113305.1 Terriglobus sp. YAF25 | reverse complement strand
ATTGTTTAACGGCTGAGTCGCGTGCTTGCCCTTCCATCGAGGGAGCCTTACTGACTCCGAGTTGTTCCATCAGCGACATAAGGTTCCAATCGGCCCATTGTTCAACGATCTTGCCGCCTTCGATACGGTAGATCGATGTCCCTGTGACCGTTGCCTTGCGGTTGGTGGGTTGCATGCCGAGAAATTCGGCTTTGTGAGTGCCCTGGGCTGTCCAGTGGTGCACGACTTCATTGCGTTCGGCGATGGTATCGTCGATCGAAAACTTGAGGTCAGGAAAGCCCTTCTTGCACATACCTATATGACGTTTGAGGTTGTCCGCTCCCGAGGTGAGGGCGGGAAAGACAGGATCATGGATACGACAGTTATCCGAAACCAGTTCACCGATCGATTCCAGCTTCCCCTGGCTCCAACACTCGTCCATGAACCTACGTGCGATTTGCTTGGTATCTGTGGCCATCGCAGTCCCCTTTCTGGGCCGGGATTATAGACCCCTCTTGTAAGGACTTGAAATCGGCAGCCCGCGCCTGGGATAAAACTGCCGGATTACTGACAAAACACCCAGAAACCCGGCAATATCGCTATGATCGACTAATTCCACAGGACATAACGCCGATGATAGGCGGCTTTTACCTTTGCTTCCTGCACCGCCCCTTTCTTATAGGGTTCCGTTGGACAAATCAGAAAGTCGGCAAAAAGATCAGCGTTAAGCTGACAAGCACCAGTTGGCTTCGCTCCAGCCCGGAGCCATGCTTCAACCCTCTGCCAGGAGGACTCGTCCGGCTCGAAGTCGCGGTGTGTTCCGATGTGCCAGATGCGAAGCTGGCCATCCCCACAATACTCGTGTGCACGGCCGTGAATCACTCTGCAGGATTCAGTTGTTTGAGCTTCAGAACTCAGAGTAAGCAGGAGACAAACTATTGCAATCCTTCTCACCATTCGGTCCCTTCCATGTCACATTCAATCCGAAAGCGTACCAGATTGCTCTACTCGGGCCGGAGCAATCCGTTTTACATCTACTAGAGCTCTGAGCGCTGAAGGCCGGGGTCCCCAATGAACGCGTTCATTGGGGTGGAAAAGCGTGTTCTATACCGGCCTGGGGCAACGCTCCAGGTCTTCGGCACATTGAATGATCGAGAGCCGAAGGCCCGCTCTATAACTCTGCAGTGAGGTGCGAAGTTGTCGATACAGCCTCTTCAGCCGGCCTTCCGAAAGGTGAGGTTGTAGCGAACGGCTCCAAGCTGCGAATGCATGCCGTCTCGCAGTGGCGCAATGCCGTGATAACGCAACCGCGCAGGCCCTCCCCACACAAGCACGTCGCCATGGATTACCTGGATGCGTTGAATCGGGTCTGTTCGCTTCAGTCCACCAAAGAGAAAGGTCGCAGGCAGGCCTAACGAGACCGAGACGATCGGCTGCGTATAGTCACGCTCATCCTTGTCCTGATGCAATGACAGTTTCGAGCCCGGTTCGTACCGGTTGATGAGGCATGCGTCCGGGGCGAACCCTAGGAAGCCTGCCTGTTTCGCAGCGCCAGTCGCCAGCTCTTTGAACGCCGCCGGCATCTCGGGCCAGGGCTCATTCGTCTGCGGATCGATGTGGTCATAGCGATAACCGGTTCGATCTGTCACCCATCCCAGCTCGCCGCAGTTCGACATCGCGACTGACATACGGAATCCGCTCGGCGTCACCATATTGCGAAATGGCGACTGTTCGGTGACGCGCTTCAGAGCGGAAAGTAAATCGTGCTCCACAGCAAGCGCGAAGCCGGCGAGAACTGCCGTGCCTGGACCGAGAAGATCCTTTGGTAGCGGTGACGGCGCCTGAGTTTGGAAGAGCCGCTGGGTCATAGTTCTCCACTATGTGGCGTCATGAAAGATAACGCCAACGGTATAACGTTGTCCCGACCGCAGACGACTGACGCCATGACGAAGATTCACCCGATAACTGCCGCGCGCGCCTTGCACCGGGCGGTGGTGAACCGCAAAAGCGACAGCATCTCCCTGGCGCAGCGGCACAACTTCAGCCCGGCTCTGCATTCTTGGGCGCTGTTCAGTCAGGACAAACTCGCCGCCGGTAAAATCCTTCCCCGGCTCCGACAGAAGAAACGCTACCTGAACGGGAAAGACATGCTCGCCATAGAGGTCCTGGTGCAGGCAGTTATAGTCTCCAGCGCCATACTGCAACAGCAGCGGTGTAGGCCTCAATTGCCCTGCCTGATGACAGCGCTCGATGAACGCAGCGTGTTCGGCCGGATAGCGGATGTCGATGCCCATCTGTTCGTTCCAACGATTCGCAATCGGAGCCAGTCTCTCGTAAAGCGACGTGCGCAGCCCCTGCAGCAACGCAGGCAGCGGATAACGGAAGTACTTGTACTCGAATAGGACACTCCGATTCTTGCTTTCAAACTTGGGCCGTCTGCGATGCGTGGGGCAAAGCACTTTGGCGGCAAGATCCGGGATGTGATCGGCACTCTGTCCGGTTAGGTTTTGACCTGCAGAGCGACATCTTGTCTCTGCTATCTCAACCCAAAGGAACACAAGTATGTCGAAGGAAGCACAGAACAAGGCTCTCGTCGGACGCTGGTTCACCGAGTTCTGGGGACCAACGGTCAACCTCAACGTCGTTGATGAACTTGCGGCCCCGGACATGTTGCTGCAGTATTCACTGCACGAGCCACGCCGCGGCCACGAAGATATCAAGGCATTTATGACGGGATTCCGCCAGGCCTTCCCCAACCTCAACTTCTGGGGAGCGGCGGATCTCATCGCTGAAGGTGACTACGTCGTCGGACGCTGGGAGGGTGGCGGTACACACACCGGACCGGCCTTCAGCGATTTCCTGGCCGGATCATTGCCCATGAACAGCGGCCGCAAGATGCACTTCACCGGGACCACCGTTCTCCGCATCAAGGATGGAAAGATCGCCGAGGAGGTTGGTCTGGACGATGGCGTCACCGCGCTCACGCAACTCGGACTGATTCGAACCGCTTAAAGAGAAGCGGCAGCCATAATTCGGCTGCCGCCCTCTTCGGTGAACGCTAGGGTGTGTCCTAGGCCGCAACAGCCACAGACTGTGGATTCTTAGAACGATAGATGCGATAGTCGTAACCCTCTGTGACGAAGGAAAGATACGGCATACTGTCCGCGACGTTTGCATAGACGGGGAAATCCATAATGACCCAGACATCGCGGAAGGACGACTCCAGAGACCGTCCCAGGTTCTCCAGAACAGTCCGCATCACCTCTTCGCCGAACGGATTGAACAGGTACACGACCAGCTTTTCGTCTGGAAACCGGAATTCCATCGCATTCACGTTCATGCACGTTGCGGAGCACAGGCGTGCGCGATCGTCGTTGTGAAGATTCAACTTCGCGAGATCGCTCAGCTCCTTGCGCAACTCCACCCCGATGGCGGTACGGAAGGAATACTCCTCCAGAGCCATAAGAAGCATGCGTCCTTTGCCGCAACCGACGTCGATGAAGGTGTACTCCTGAGGATTCGTCACCGGCAGAGCCTGCAGCACACGCCGCGCACATTTGGGACGGATCGGGACATAGGTATGGTTGGTGGTATCGGTTTCCCAGCCCTTGCGAGCCTGGTCGGCACGGTCAGCCGAAGTATCCGTGCCATGACGCCAGTCAAACCACCAGTCCTCAAAATCAGTGTTGAGTTTGATCAGCTGCGGCACGCCCGGGATTTTGCGAATCGCCTGACGGAGCATAGTGCGGTGATCATAGCAACCGGAAAATTCCGCGACTATGGCAAGAATCTATCTTTGAAGATGGCATGAATCTCTAGTACGAATCTGTAGGTCGGCTTCTATAGATCCCCTGTCCAGGTGTCCCATCCCTCGGTAGGGTAAGCGCTGAAGGCGCGCTCTATACCAGCCTGGGGCAACGCCCCAGGTATCCGACCCAAAGAAATGTAAAGGGCTGAAGGCCCGCTCTATAGTTCGGTGGCTTCCTGCCCACCCTAACTTTGTGAGGGTGGGGCACCCGGGCTGGGAAGAATCGGTCGAACAGCAGATTCTCCGCTATCGCTGCGAAATGACAAAAAAATACACCCTATATGTCGACACGCCCTAGGTGGGAACACCCAAATTCCTTCGCTACGAAATGACAAAAAAACTCAACCTCCAGCAATCTGGCCAAAGACTCTCAACAAATTCCCACCCCAGAACTTCCTGATGCGCTCTTCCGAATAGCCTCGCCGCAACATACTCTCCGTAATCATCGGCAGATCGCGGACGTCCCGCATGCCGCGCGCCAGCGTTGGCCCACCATCGAAATCGCTGCCTAGCGCGACGTGATCTTCTCCCACCAGCCGGATCACGCGGTCAACCACATCGACCCAGTTGTCCACGCTCATCTGGACTTCTGCGGGAACTTCAGCGCCCAGCATGGGATATCCCGGCGCCACAAGTTCATCGACCTCGTAGATCGACTTCCCCCGAACGCGCGTCGGAACATCGGTGGTGTCCCAGAAGGTCTTGCGGCGATGCTCCGTGATCCATGCATACTCCTTTGGATAGGCGAACTCGCTGCCGATCTGAATGCCGAGCACGCCACCCTTCGCCGTCAGCTTCTGCAACAGGCTGTCCGGGATATTTCTGGGAATATCATTCACGCTGCGCAGCCCGTGATGCGTAGCGACCACCGGATGATCGCTCACCTCGATGGCCTGCTGCATCGTCGTATCCGCCGAGTGCGAGACATTGATGACCATGCCCAACCGGTTCATCTCCCGGATCAGCTTGCGCCCGTTGTCTGTAAGTCCATTCGCCTTTGCCGGAGAACAGCAGGCATCCGCGTAATGCTGGTTCCAGTTATGAGCAGAGAGCTGTGCCGAGCTCAGCCCCCTGGCATGCAGCTCACGAAGCACGCCAAGGTCACCGTCGAGATCGTAACTGCCCTCAATATCAAGGACCGCCGCCAGCCTGCCCGATGCCGCTGCGGCTTGAACCTCGGAGGCTTTGCGCGCCAGCACGACCTTGTCTCGATTCAGCGCCAGTTGGCGGTATGCGTGATCGATACGCCGCAGCGTCTGCTTGGTCTCGAAGCGGCCGGGATAGTACTCCTCCGGCACAAAGATAGAGAGGAAGAAGGCCTTCTCTCCGCCTTCCTTGGCACGGACAAGGTCCCACTGCCCCTCGTTCGAACGCTCTCCCATACTGCCACCGTGATAGAACTCGCGGTCGAGCGCGTGGACGTGACCATCGAAGATCAGCATCTGCTGATGGGCTTTAGCCTTGGGCCTTCTTTGTCTGACAAGAAAAGGCCCAAGGCTAAAGCCCATTTCCATGTTGAGCCTATAGACCGTGGCCTGAAGGCCACGGCTCCCGCCGATTCGAGCTTCGCTCGAATATCCCACCCATTGCTGGGCGCAATGGATGGGGCACCCAGAGCATAGGCCCCATTATTGATGCCCCCCATCCAACCCTCTCAGCGTCGTTCCACATGAGGCCCCACCGCAAAAATGCGATACTGCAAAAAGCAGATCGAGATCGACAATGAATACCCCCAGCGAGCTGAACGAGGTTGTTCTCCCCCAAAACGTAGTTGGCCCGCTGACGCGATCGGCGATCTTTCTAGTGTTGTGTATCCACCAGGATGACGACGCTTACACCCGTATTCGCGAGTTCTGTGCCGGTCTCTCCGGCCTGGTTCGCGCGGTGGAGTTTCGCGATGTCGAGGCAGGCCTGACCTGCGTCGCCGGATTCGGTTCCGATGCCTGGGACAAGCTCTTCGGAGCGCCCCGTCCAGCCGAGCTGCACCCCTTTCGCGAGATCCGCTCGGGCAACCGTCACGCCGTCTCCACACCGGGCGACCTGCTGTTCCATATCCGCGCCAGGCGTATGGACCTGTGCTTCGAGCTGGCAACGCAGATCATGGAGAGCATTGGGGATGTGGTTTCTGTCGCCGATGAAGTACACGGCTTCCGCTACCTCGACGATCGCGACGTGATGGGCTTTGTTGACGGCACGGAAAATCCCCGTGGGGACACCGCACGCGATGCGGCGATCATCGGCAGCGAAGATCCGGCATTTACAGGCGGAAGCTACGTGATCGTGCAGAAGTACCTTCACGACATGAAGGCATGGAACGCTCTTCCGACCGAGATGCAGGAACGCATCATCGGCCGCCGCAAGCTCTCCGATATAGAGCTAAGCGACACCGACAAGCCCGCCTATGCGCACAATGCGCTTACCAATATTGAAGAGAACGGCCGCCAGTTACAGATTCTGCGAGACAACATGCCATTCGGACGTCCGGGGCACGGTGAATTCGGGACATACTTTATCGGCTACAGCCGCACGCCGCGCATCACCGAAATGATGCTGGAGAACATGTTCATCGGCCGCCCACCTGGAAATTACGACCGGCTGCTCGACTTCAGCCAGCCTGCAACGGGCAGCCTGTTCTTCGTTCCGACAATGTCGTTCCTCGACGATGTCACGGCCGACGCACCAGCAGCGGCAGAGAACACAGCGGCGCCGGTTAGCGAACCGCCCGTGCCCGTGCCGGCGCCTGCTTCCATTGCCATAAACGACACCTCACTCAAGATAGGATCACTGAAGGGAGAACGAAATGAATAACCTTCACCGCGAACTTGCACCCATCTCCGAGGCAGCATGGGATCAGATTGAAGAAGAGACGACAAGAACGCTGAAGCGCTATCTGGCCGGCCGGCGGGTTGTGGATGTTCCAGGTTCAGGAGGAATCGCTTTCCCCGGTGTAGGAACAGGAC
>NZ_JBFRCY010000555.1:0-3185 GCF_052113305.1 Terriglobus sp. YAF25 | reverse complement strand
GGATGTTGTCTTCGGTGGTATAGCGGACCGGCCGGCAGTTGAAGCCTGCTATCAGGCAGGCGTAGGCAAGACGATTCCGCTGTCGATCGGAGCTACGCTCGACCCTTATGCCAGCAAACCAGTAAAGGTACAAGCGACGGTGAAGTCGCTGCTTGATATCGCCGATCCGGCGAAGCGGGAAGCAGCCGTTCAAATCCAGGGCATCACGCTGATTCTCAGTGCGTACCGTAGGCCGTATCACGAGATCGTCGACTTCACGAAGATGGGCATCGATCCAAAGTCAGCGAAGATTGTCGTCGTGAAATCCGGCTATCTCGAACCACAGATCAAAGCCATCGCCAATCCTAATCTGATGGCGTTGACGGATGGCTCTATCAATCAGGACATCGTCCATCTGCCAGCGAATAAGTACCGCAAACCAACCTTCCCATTTGTGGATGACCTGACGTTCACACCCACGGTTTACACTTCGGCCCGAAGCCATTCCTGAGCCGTGTCTGATACATCCCTGACGGAAATAATGAATGCGGAGTTGTAAATGAAGATCGGTCTTATCGGATACGGTTTCATGGGTGGAGCCCATGCGGCCGCTATTCAGAGTCTTCCGGGCATGACCCTGTATGCCCTTGCATYCAACACACGTCCTTCCGCCGATAGCCCGACGCGCGGCAACCTTGCACTGAAGACAGCTACGATTGATGAGTCCGTGAAATGGACTCCGGATTGGCGCGATGTGATCAACGATCCGGCCGTCGATGCGGTCGATATTTGTTTGCCAACCCATCTTCATCAAGAAGTCATCACGGCGGCGTTGCAGGCAGGGAAGCACGTTCTCTGCGAGAAGCCAATGTCGCTGCACGCAACCGAGTGCGAGGAGCTGATGGCTGCTGCCGAAAAGGCAGGCAAAGTCTTCATGGTTGCCCAGGTGCTTCGCTTCATGCAGCCCTACGTCTATGCCATGGAGTATGTGCGGAAACTGGGAGCGGGCAGCATTCGTTCCTGCCAGCTGCAGCGCAGCACCGGCTTTCCGCAGTGGAGTACATGGCTTTCGGACGAAGCTCGCAGCGGCGGAGCGATTCTCGACCTGTTAAGCCACGATCTTGATCAGGTGYTGCTCTGGTTTGGAACTCCTGTCTCGGTCTCCGCGGTAAGCATCGGTGRGGTCGATACCGCGGAGATTACACTGCGCTATCCGAATGATCTAAAGGTGCAAGTTACCGGAGGCTGGTTAGCACCGGAGACGCCGTTTTCAGCGAGTTTCCGGGTAAGTGCAGCAGAAAGCGAGTTGCACTACGATGGCAGCGTACTCAAGCAGTTGCACGGCGGTGTCGCTGAAGAGATCACTATCCTTGAGCATGACGCCTACGCCGATGAGATTGCTTATTTTGTCGATTGCGCAACGCGCGGTGTGGCTCCCCTCCGCTGTCCTCCGGCGGACTCCGCTCGCGTGGTGCGCCTGTCTGAACTTGTAAAACGCTCCCGCGAGGAGCAGGGAAGAGAGATGCAATGGCAGTAACACCGATGCAGCTAGGACTTGTTTTCTGGGCAGAGAAGGAACCGGCAGTTCACCTTGCCGCATTGAAGGAGTTCGGTCTGAGCGCTGGACAGCTTGGTGTACCGCCCAGTCTGGATACAACAGCAGCGCTTGCCGGCTGGAAAGAAGCCCTGGCAAGCGGAGAGGTCTACTTCTCCAGCGCCGTGGCTGCGTACGCAGGAGAAGACTATGCCGATCTGCAGCGTGTGCACCAGACGGTTGGATTCACGGCTCCGGGCTATGCTGCTGAGCGCATCGAACGCACACATCAGGTCTCTGACTTTGCAGCGCAGCTTGGCTTGAAGGCTCTCTCCTGCCACATCGGCTTTATCCCCGAAGATGCTTCCGCGCCCTTGTACCAGGAGCTACTCGGCATTGCGCGGGAACTCTGCGATATCTGCGCCGCCAACGGCCAGAACTTTGTGCTTGAGACCGGCCAGGAGAGCGCCCGGACGCTTCTGCGTTTTCTGGGTGATGTGCAACGGCCGAACATCAAGGTGAACTTCGATCCAGCCAATATGGTGCTCTACGGTTCCGGCGATCCGCTGGAGGCGCTTGCGCTTCTGAAGGATCACGTCCTCTCTGTGCATTGCAAGGACGGCCGTTCTCCAGCAGGCCCTGGTCAGCTTGGAAACGAGGTAGCGCTTGGGGAGGGTGAAGTCGATTTTCCTGGATTTCTCAAGCTCCTGCAGCAGATCCACTACACCGGCCTGCTGACAATTGAGCGCGAAGAGCCCGATGCAGCCCAGCGGTCTGCAGATATCCGGCTTGCTGTGCAGCGGTTGAAGGATTGGAAACAGGCCCTCTGAGTAACGGAGCACCACAGGAATTTCCTTGAAGGAGATTGGAACGATGAGCAACACGGCATCTGGCTTCACAAAGCAGTACAACCGCCGCAACTTTCTTCGCGGTGCAGGCACGGGGCTGGCTGCCGGTTTGCTTGCTCCATCAGCGCTCGATGCACAACAGGCTGCGACTCCAGAGCCCATCACACATGCCGGCGTGAAGCGCGAGCTTACCGATAAGGAGAAGGTTGCGCGCATCGCCTCCAACAGCTATCCCATCCGCTGGATATTTAAGAATCGAGGCAATGTCGGCGACAAGAAGACCGTTGCCGAGATGAAGAAAAAATACGGCGAGATTACACTGCTGGACTTTCCGGCGTTCACCAAGGCGACCTTTCCCGGCGTAACGAAGATGGATATCTGGTCCAGTCTCTTTGGTGATGTGGACGATCAAAGCCAATACGAGCCGATGACCATCACCGGCTACGACGGGAAGCCTCGCCAGATCACCGAGTTCAATCCCGCAAGCGACAACGGCAAAAAGTGGCTCGAAAAGATGGCTGCGAAGCAACATGCCGAAGGCGTTGCGTGTCACCACATCTCCAATAATGCTCCGCGCGATATCTGCGATCTGGATGAAGCGAAGCGTCGCGCAGGAATCGACGTAGCGAAGAAGTGGCTGGACGGAGCGGCGATTCTTGGCGCTAAGAGTATGCGCGTCAACAGCGGAGGTCCCCGCATTGCTCCGTCGCCACAGCCGAATGAGACCAGCTACCCCAAGAATCCTGATCTCGAAAAGTACATGGACAAGTGCATCGAGTCATTCAAGGAGATGGCCGAGTATGGCGCCCAGGTGGGTGTGAAGG
>NZ_JBFRCY010000554.1:0-3185 GCF_052113305.1 Terriglobus sp. YAF25 | reverse complement strand
AGATACGGCAACGCCGCTGATCCGGTGATGACAGAACCAGAAGCAACCGCGGGTGGATTGACGAAGGAGCACGGGTTATACCAGTGTTTGGGTGTCCGGGTCTGGGCCGCGCAACTTACGGTATCGGTGCGGCGCGAATCGGGCGAACCACCGGCAGCGAACGGATCGCGGATGGCCACCGGATGCGCGTTTCCACCGGCCTGGGTGCTCACATTGGTGTTCATGCTGAATGGATTACCGGTCTGCGCGATGAACGTCAAACTGTTCGTCCATCCCCCAAGGATAATGTCCATCGCACCATGATGATTGCCATACTTCTTGCCGACGCCGTACGGGAAGGCATATGAGCCGTTGAGCGCAACGCGTTGCCGCACGTCGAAGGGTGAGTTGCTCCAGTCAGGCCCCAGGCCGATCAGGTTCGGATTACGGAAACCGGCATCACCTGTGCTACCCAATGGTGTCGGCGCATTATCGAGGGAATGCGACCAGGTATAGCTCGCCAGGAAGCTAAGCCCGTTATGCATGTGCTGATCGAGTTTTGCCTGCAGCGAGTTGTAGCTGGAGCCTCCAGCGTACGAACTGTAGGCTGTACCGTTGATTCCAGGGAATGGTTTGTACTTGGTTGTATCCTGGCCCGATGCGAGAAGGGCTGTCGATCCGTTCTTATCCGGAAAGACAATCAGGTGACGTGAGTTGGAGCCCACATACGCCAGTCCCGCAGAGAGCGAGGGAGAGATCGCGTATTCGGTTGAGAGGTTGTACTGCTGGCTGTACGGCGTCTTCACCTGAGCATCCGATCCGCGCAGGCTGGGGTTAGAAACCGAATTCTGCAAACCTGCAGCGATCGCGGCGGAGAAGCCGTTCTCTAACGTAATGCCGTTGTTACGGCAGCTTGTCGTGCTGCAGGATCCATACAGCGTAGTGGAGTTATATCCAGACTCGAACATGAACGGATAGTTCAGGCCGAGGTTGGGATAGTATCCCGCGCTCTCGAGACCGCCGTAGAAGAGACCGTATCCAGCTCTCAGCACCAGCTTGTCTGTCGCTTTGTAGGCGATGCCGAAGCGGGGTGCGAAGTTGGTCTTCTGCGGTTGAATCAGGAAGCGGTTGTCTGAGTAAGCAATGTTGATACGGTTGGCCGCCATCGTGTTCGTGAAGCTGCTTGCCAGCGATACATTCCGCTTGGAGCTCGGAATGTAATAGGTACCCGTTCCTGTGCTGGGTCCGATCGTGCTCACGACAAAAGCCGCCTGGTTATCATGGCGTTCCATGTAGGGCTGCGCATACTCGTAGCGGAGACCGAGGTTCAGAGTAAGCCGCTGCGAGATCTTCCAGTCATCCTGGAAGTACGCCGCACGAATCCACCGAACATCATCCGTGGTGGCGATGTTGGTGAGCGCTGCCGTGTCCATGTTGTTGGTAAGGAAGTCCGCAACGCCGGAGCCCGTGTATGCGATTCCGCCGGTTGTGGGCGAACCCGCTCCCGCGGTGAACTTACCGCTGTAGTTATAGGTTCCCCGCGGTTCGATGGGCTGAAGCGTGGAGAAACGAATGCGTTGGAAGTTAATGCCGGTACGGAAGCTGTGGTTGCCGACAATCTTGGTGACGTTGTCCAGGATCTGGTAGACGTTCTGGTGCTCGTCGGTTGGCGTCCAGGTCGGTGTGCCAAATCCGTTGATACCAGTTACAGAAACGTTAGGCAGACCGCCGTTGGTGGTGCCTCCTGGAATACCGCCAAGTCCGATGCTGGCCGCCAGGTTCGAGTTCGTCGCGTTCGGCTGCGTGAACCCGAAGTGACCGTAGTTGTAGCCGAAGCGCGCTTCGTTGACGAAGCTCGAGTTGAAGACGTGCGTCCAGCTTGCTGCCAGAGCTTCTGAGAAGTTGACAATGTTGCCGGTGTCGCCGAAGCCGCCGCCATCCAGAACTGGCCCGAGAATCGGAGCACGGGTTCCAGGAGTATCGGAGTAGCTGGCGCGAACGAACGCCTGGTCCTTCTGGGTGGCGTTGTAATCAGCGCGGATATCGAACTGCGTCGTGTTATCGATCGCGTTCCGGTTGCTGAAGTAGTTATTACTGATCCTGCCGTTGATGCTCTGGTTCGCGACCGGATACATGTTCAGGATCTTTAGCGCAGTGGCATTGATCTGGCTTGCGCAGAGGACATTGTTCTGGCCATTGCAGCTCATCGGCGTGGCGATGTTGCCCGAGTTCGGCTGCACCAACTGTACGGGGTTACTATTTCCGGTCTTGTTGGTGTCCAGAAGCTCTGAGAAGTTGCCCTGGCGCATCAGCGTCGTGGGCACGGAGGCGTTGCTGCTCTCGYCGAAGATGATGCGATTCGCTTCCACATCACCGAAGAGGAAGAGCTTGTCTTTGATAATCGGGAAGCCCAGTGTGCCGCCGAACTGATTCTGACGGTACTTGGGGACTACACGATTGCCAAACGACGACCACTCATGGATATCGAAGGCATCGTTACGGATATATTCCCAGGCCGAACCGTGAATGCTGTTGGTACCGGACTTCACCGATACGTTAACGACCGCGCCGGCCGAGTGGCCGTATTCCGCGCTGTAGGCGCCGGTCTGCACCTTGAACTCAGCCAGTGCCTCCGGTGGGGGCTTCACGCTGTACGAAGCTCCGTTGAAGAAGTCCACCACGTTGACGTTGTTATCGACGCCGTCCAGAAGGAAGTTGTTCTGCTCTGACCGCATACCGTTGGCCGAGAAGTCGCCTTTACCTGAACCGCGCGATCCATTACCGGGAGCAATGCCGGCTGCGAGCTGCGCGATGAAGACGTAGTTACGTCCGTTCAGCGGTGTGTCGACGATGGTCTGCGCTTCAATAACCTGTCCCGTCGAACCGTCACCGGTCTGCAGCAGAGGCGCTTCCGTCGTTACAACGACCGTCTCTTCCGCTCCGACCTGAAGTGCGATGTCCACAGTCGCGCGTTCGGCGACGTGGAGCTGAATATTTTCCTGTTGCTTGGTGGAAAAACCGGACGCCGTAACTTTCACGGTGTATTTGCCGATCTTCACGGGGGAGAAGGTGTAGGTTCCTCTGGAGTCCGTTCTGTCCGTCAGGACGAATCCCGTATCCACGTTCGTTACAGTCACCGTCGCATTCGGGACTGCAGCGCCGGAAGGATCCGAGACGGTGCCAGTGATGGCACCCTGGTCGACCTG
>NZ_JBFRCY010000553.1:0-3660 GCF_052113305.1 Terriglobus sp. YAF25 | reverse complement strand
ATCGTGGCCGGTGTGCATAAGGATCACGGTATTGTGGGCTTTGATGACCGACCAGGACAATCCGCGGCCCAGATCGTCGGGGCAGAGCGGTTGTGGCAACCGAGAGCAGGCTTGCTGCTTCTGGCTAACTTGAATATGGTCGCGTTCTGCGGCAATCTTCGGAGTAATGCCTTTGATCTCGAGTACGGCTTCGAGCAGAAGGGCGTAGTCCTTGGCCGTGGTGTAGACCTTATCGGCGGAGATGGGCTTGTCAGCGAAGGTTCCCGAATGATGCGAACTGAGCTGGCGATTTCCGGCGAGCGCATTCGAGATTTGGTACCAACTTGCGGATTCTACTGCTGCCGGTCAATTCCGGCGCGCACAGACGCGGTCGTGAGCCTTTCCATCGGACTTGCGGTTCAATTCGCATGCAGTTCGATTCGCAAAGCAAATCTTCTGAGATTGCGCAACCGCGTAGTGTTCAAATTTTGAAAGCCCGCGGCAGCCGCGAGGTAAACCATCTGCCTCGGCAGCCTGCCGGCGGGGGTGCTTTCATGCGCGGCGATCCAGACGAGCACGATCGCCAATACGAACTGCGCGGCGGAGGCCCCCCACGTCAACAGCGGGCCTAAGATTCTTGAGTCGTAACGGGGTCCGATAGCCAGCAGAACCAGCGATGAAACCAGGAGAGCGAGGGGGACCATTCGCAATGCCAGTTGGAGCGGTTGTGGCGATGGTTTGACCGGTCTGAGATCCTGGGCGATCGCCCGCATCAGTGCTTCCGGTGGCTTCGGTGAACGATCCATCATGCACGAGTCCTTTGGAGAGTATTTAGCGCAACGCGCAGCTCTGCCATTCCCCGGCTGGCACGCGCGCGAGCCGCCGCGCTTGTAATGCCTAGCATCCCGGCGATCTCCTCGAAACTGAACCCCCACTCATGGTGCAGCAGCAGCGCTTCGACCTGATCCGGGGATAAATGCGTTAGACCTCGGCGAATCTCATCCTGAGAGCCGAGCCTGTCCGCTTCCGGAAGCACCGGCAATTCAGGCAAGTCCTCGCGCGACTCATGAACCTTTGCCCATTGCCGGGCTGCACGCCGATTCATCAGATAAACGTTTCGCGCCAAACCGAACACCCAAGGTCTAACCGCATATTTCGGGTTGTAAGCGGCTCTCGACCGGTGCATTTGAAGAAAGGTTTCCTGAAGCAGATCATCGGCGATTTCCGAGCCGGCTGCCAAATGCAACAGATAGCGGCGCACTCCCGCTGCGAGCTGGCCGTAGATCTCCTGAAATGCTTCCGGCGATCCGCCCTGATAACGGATCATCAGGGCGCGAAGTTCCTGATCTCCATCGCTCATTATTAAGCTCTTTGCCGCGCGAGGCGCGTTTGTGACCGGGTTCGGTCAAAAAACGATCAGCCGTAATCGTGTCACACGCCGGGTGCTGCGGGCAAATATCAGACAGGCGAGCGAGACGCCGCCAGCAAGCAAACCAGAATCGAAAGGACAACCCAATGAACTTTATGACTTCTCTTTCTTCGGCCTCTGGGGTTCAGCCGATCTCTTCAATGCTTTCTATCAGGCCAATCACGCGGGCCTCGCCTCGGGGTAGTTGGGAGCCACCTACTTCATTCCGACTTTCGTCGTGCCCTTGCTGCTGATCACACACGGACTCGCTTTCCGGATTCTTCTGCAACATCAAAATGTACCAGCAGTACAGGAAAGCCGGCACTTGGCATAAGGTTGTGCCCAAACCCGGGACTCGAACGAGTCCCAGGAGGTCTCCATGGATCGATCACATGCGCTGCTTGGATTTCTTACCATTCTCCTAATGACAGTTTCATCATTCATTAGTCTGCCGGCAGTTGAAGGACAGGTCCGATTGCAAACCACAGAAGAGCGGAGCGCGCGGATTTCAGACTTGCAGAAGCAGATTAGAACTGCTAAGAACGCCCACACTAATGCGGAACAGCTCGGAACATTGTGGCTCCATCTGGCTGACGCATATCAGGATGAGCTTGACCAGCAATCTGCGGAGGATGCGTTCGTCCATGCATTGGGTGTGTTGCACACAACGACAGAAGCGGAGCTGTATGCGAATGCGCTCGATGGGATCGCAACTGTTTATGCTGCAACCGGGCGGTTGGACATCGCCGAGAAGTGCTTGCGTCAGGCACTTAAACTGGAGGATACCAAGCGGGGTTCAGCGGCTGAGGCGGGGACACAGGTGAATCTGGCGACTGTGCTTCTCCTCAAACATCGATACGAAGAGGCTGTGAAAGAGCTATCCGCTGCATTGCTTTATTTGGATACGCCGGCTGACTCTGACGTGGATACATTGATCACCGTCTACGTTGCACGCAGCCGCGCTCTCTGTGATATGAAGCATTGCGAGGAAGGACTGCGGGACTTAGAGCGGGCACTGGCCCTCGCCAATGGCAGGTTCGCGGTTAACTCTCTTGGAATGATTTCGATTGCTGCAGTTCGCGGATTTGAGCAAATCCGTGCAGGATCTGTGGAGCAGGGCGGCGAGGCGTTTCGGCAGGCTATGCGGCTGGTAGACAGTCGGACAGATCTGTCACCCTCGGTTCGAACGGAGATACGACTGCGCATCCTGGAGTCCTACTCCCAGGCGCTCAGGTTCGCCCACCGTAAACAAGAAAGGAAGAGAGTCCAGGAAGAGCTTGCGCGCGTTAAGGATCAGGAACCGCGGGGTTGCAACGGATGTACGGTAAGTGCAGCGATACTGGGAATGGTGCTACCTTAATGCCCGCAACCATCTCTGGCCCGGGCAGTGAATCCTCACCGGCCTTCAGAAGCACTGTCGCTCGTGCCGCTTGCATCCGGCGGTACGATGCCCAGAGTCGAAGCGCACAGCGCCATAGCGACTCTGTATAGCGTCCTACAAAAGTGAAAGCAAAGCGACAAGCGCGGCGAACTCTTCGTCGTGTGACCACGGGGGCAAGAGGGTGACCACGATTCTAAAGTGACGGCTAAGTTCATTAGGTTGCAGATGAAGAAAGTTCATCGCTCTCTTGAGTAGCTCGCTTTCTCTAACAGTGAATGATTCGATCCGCATGCTTGCTTGCGCGGAACAACGCTCCGCGGAAAGTTCCCCGCCCGCAGCCTGGATCAGCGCATGAGATGCCAGGTGCGGAATCGTCCCTTGCGTCCGGGCAGGGTGCCGACCAGCCACTTGATGCAGGGGCAGCGTTTGGCGGTGGGATCGTCCTGGTATTTGCAAGGGGAGCGGTGGCGGACGTAGACGGAGAGCATGGTGCGAACAGTCTAGAGCGTGGCGGCAGGTGGTACAAATTTGCCACAGGGTTGGCAAAATGAGGTCATACTTTCGTCTAAGTTGTTGATTGCAAACGATAAGCGAATTGGTGGAGGCGGCGGGAGTCGAACCCGCGTCCGAAACTACTGTCGACGAAGAGCTTTCATGCTTTTTCCTAGTTCTAAATCTCGTAACGAGCGCTAAGAACGGACAAAGATACGCTCGAAACCAGCCTGATCGATCTTACCCTCTGCGTCCAGGCGGAACACTTTGGGCCAGCCTACTGTGCGACGACCGGTATGGGCCCATAGGCGAAGCCCAAGCGGTCGGCTACTTAGTTAATTAAGCAGCAAGAGCCAGGTTGTTGTTGGCACTTATAGTTTTGTGATCGATTACGGGTGTT
>NZ_JBFRCY010000552.1:0-3191 GCF_052113305.1 Terriglobus sp. YAF25 | reverse complement strand
GGAGCCCTCGGGTTGCACCAACGCGCGCAACAGCAGGCGTTCGGTCTCGGAGACAGGAGCAACCGCGTTCTGACGGACGGAGCCAAGCCGGTTGGCGGCTGCCTGCTTCATCTCCTGCCTGAGGATGGATGAGTCGATGCCAAGCTTCTGGGCTGCATCGGTAATAAAGGCGTCACGTTGAATCGCTGAGGGGACACGCCGAATGTGCGGCATGAGGTAGTTCACCGCCTTAACCTTGGCCTCCGGCGTACGCGGCGGAAACTGAGTACGTGCCCGCTCGATCAGATAATCGGAGTGTCTTCGGGCGCCGCGCAGAGCTGCACCATAGGCCTGGATGCCTTGTTCGCGGACAAAGCGGTCAGGGTCCAAGCCGCCTTCAAGAGTAACAACCTTAACCTCGAAGTCTTCTTCGGTAAGCAGCGCGATGGACTTCTCCGCAGCGGCGGCTCCGGCCGTATCAGGGTCGAAGTTCACGACAACGCGTTTGGTGAAGCGGGAGAGCAGGCGGACCTGGGCCTCGGTGAAGGCAGTGCCGCTGGTGGCCAGGACAGGCTGAATGCCGGCCATAAAGACGGAGATACAGTCCATCTGGCCTTCCACCAGCAGGGCGTAATCCTGCGCCCGGATGGCGGCTTTTGCTTTATCCAGATTGAAGAGGACCTGTCCCTTGGTATAGAGAGGTGTCTCCGGCGAATTGAGATACTTCGGAGTCTTTTCGTCAGGAAGCAGAGCACGCGCTGTGAAGGCGATGACCTTGCCCTGTTCGTTGCAGATGGGAAAGGTGACGCGGTTGCGGAAGCGGGCATAGAGATTGCCGGTTGGCAGTCCCTGCTGGTCCTGCTCTTTGCTGGTGAACAGACCGCTGGCGCGCAGCACCTCTTCGCTGAAGTGTTTCCGCAGCTCGTCGCGCATGTGGTTGAAATCGTCTGGGGCGAAGCCGATGCGGAAGCGTTGTACGGTCTCAGGTGTAATACCTCGGCCGCTCATATACTCGCGGGCGCGGGCTGCCATGGGGGAGTTCAAGGCTGCCTGGAAGTACTGCGTGGCGGCCTCGTGGACATCGAGAAGCTGGCGTCGCAAGCCCGCTTCCCGGGCCTCTTCAGGGGAAGAGAAGTCGCGTTTGGGCAGCGGGATACCGGCCTTCTGGGCGACGATGCGCAACGCTTCGGGGAAACCTACATTTTCCAGCTTCATGACAAAGGTGAAGACATCGCCCTTCTCATGGCAGCCGAAGCAGTAGAAGTAGCCGTGGACTGCGTTTACGGAGAAGGAGGGCGATTTCTCTTTGTGGAAGGGGCAAAGGCCGGAGTAGTTCTGGGCTCCACTTTTGCGGAGGCGGACGTACTCCTCGACGATCTTAACGATGTCGGCCTGCTGCTTGACGAGCTGTGCGAAATCATCCGCCACTGGTTCTTTCTAGTGTAGGTGAGCCGATGTTGCCCTAGAGCCTTCTCCCTGTCGCTGGGTATCCCGGAAGAGGAGTGCAGCGGCGTTTTCATTGCGGAAAACGCCCATAGATGCAGAAGTCCTACGCTACACCTACAGGGAAACGGCCTTATCGGAGAAAGCTCGGCAGCACCTCGGTGGCGTTGCCCAGGAAGATGGTGTCGAATGCCTCTGCATTCAGCGGTTCTTCCGGGCCGACATAGATTGTCTTCAGGCCACGCTGATTAGCGATCTGGACAAAGCCAGCGGCCGGATAGACCGAGCCCGAGGTACCCACAACCAGGAAATGGGTCGATGTCGCGAGACGGCTGTAGATCTCATCCATATTCAGCGGAATCTCACCGAACCAGACGATGTGCGGTCGCACTACCGCACCGCAGGTGGTGCATACCGGTAATGCAGCGGCCTTCTCATAGAAGGCATGGTCCGTGAAGGGTTCTTCGCAGCGCACGCACCGCGACTCGAAGAGGGAACCATGCATGTGGTGTACGCGTTGGGAGCCACCACGCTCGTGGAGGTCATCGACGTTCTGCGTGCAGAGATACAGGCGATCGCCAGACTTCTGTTCCAGGGCGGCCAGGGCGCGATGAGCTGCGTTCGGCTCCGCGGCCATGGCGTCACGCCTCCGCATGGAGTAGAAACGCCACACCAGCTCTGGATCGGCCTCCCAGGCTTCGGGGGTAGCGACTTGTTCGACACGGTAGCCATTCCACAGGCCACCGCTTCCTCGGAAGGTGGCAAGACCGCTCTCAGCGGAGATGCCGGCGCCGGTCAGGATAAAGAGACGATCGTTCTCGCCTAACCCAAGTTCGCTCATGCTGCCTAGAATAGTCCCTGTGCTGACACCTGAGCAGAAAGAGAACCTCGTTGTCGTGCTGGCCGGCGCGCGCAACCCGTTGAACATCGGCGCAGCGGCTCGTGCGATGAGCAACTTTGGCTTTCGCACCCTGCGGATCGTGACGGAGTTCCCGCTGCCGGTCACGGAAGCAAAGAGCGCCGTGGATGCCGCCGAGGTGATGCAACAGGCGACGGTTCATACCAGCTTCGCCGAGGCCATCGGGGACTGCGGCCTGATCTACGGCACGACGGCGGTCGGCAGCAGGAGACTGGAGCATCCGGTCGAGCCGTTGCCGCAGGCTGCTGCTGCCGTGAGAAATGTGCTGGCTGGAAAGCAGAGAGCGGCCATTGTCTTTGGCAGCGAGAAGACGGGCATGAGCAATGAGCAGATGAGCTACTGCTCCGGCCTGCTGACGATTCCGATGGAGGTACATGGCACCTCCATGAACCTGGGGCAATCCGTGGCGGTCTGTCTGTGGGAGCTTACTCGTGATGGAGTGAGCGGAGGTGTGATGCCGGAGGATGGGTTTGCCGACAGCGCTGCGGTAGACCGTTTCGAGGCAGTGCTTCGCGAAGGTCTGACAGCGACCGGGTATGAGGCGAAGTTTCCGGCCAACTGCGGCGAAGAGATGACACGCCGCCTGGTGCGCCGGCTGCGGTTGAACCGGAGGGATGCCGAGATCTGGACGGGCATCTGGCGGCAGGTGCTTTGGAAGCTGCGGCAGTAGAGCATTTTCCCTGTAGGTGTAGCGCAGCGCTCCCGCATCTATGGGCGTTTTCCGTAATGAAAACGCCGCCGCACTCCCCCTCCGGGATACCCGGCAACAGGGAAAATGCGACTAGAGCATTTYYCCTGTAGGTGTAGYGCAGGGCGTTTGCATCTATGGGCGTTTTCCTCAATGAAAACG
>NZ_JBFRCY010000551.1:0-3193 GCF_052113305.1 Terriglobus sp. YAF25 | reverse complement strand
CACCAGCGCCGGAGTCGCTGCTCTGTAGTGCCCACTTCGGGACACGGCGACGTACCGATTTCTTTGCAGTCGTAGCGCTAGGTGCTTTGGCCTTTTTCATCGTTTTCCCTGGTCGTTCTGAAATGTTTTCCGAGCATCACCGGTGCTCAAAAGTATGTCTCTTGATTTGAAAACTCCGCCTGTATGTCGCACAGCAGGTTATCTGCCCCAAATCCGCCACTCTTCAATAGAAGAGGAGTGCCGTCATAGGCTCCGCCGATTGCCACTCCCAAAGGGACGCCGGGCACGAACTCTCGAAGGAGACGAATCGCCGAGATCCCGAGAGCACGACAAACAAGACGGGCAGTGTCGCCACCGGTCATGACAAGCGCTCCGATGGAATGTTTTCCGCTCTCTGCCAATGCACTTTGAATCTCCGACTCGGATGTCTGGGCTCTTGGAACCCTCTTGAGGAGAAAACTGACCGGTTCGCAGCTGGATTCAAGCCGTACTGTTTGCCTGACCGTAACTGGATGATCGCTACCGATGAAGTAACAGGCTATCCCCGCCGGTTTTTGTTGCACTGGGGGAGGGGGCGCGATTGCAGAGGATGCTGCGGCAAGGGCATGGGCGAGGCCCCCGGAACCAATCCATAGGACGCGTATCCGCAACGACTGCGCCGCGCGTGCCACCGCTTCCAGATGCTCCTGCGTGTGAGCGTCACATAAAAGAGCTCGCTGCCCTTGATCTAAGAGAGCTCTGAAGTTGGCCACGATCTGATCCTCCGGGAGTCCCGCAGGGAGAAGAGAGATCTCGGGCAACTCCTGGGCAAGGTCCAACGACCGGGAGCCTGTGAGGTCATCGATTTGCAGTATCCCTTTTCCTACCCGCCTGCCCATCTGCGGATATGCCGGGGCGAGAACCGCCAGATCATAGTCCCTTGTAGAAAGAACCTCACGAATCTCGGCAAAGGTATTCCCACGAAAGACGGRGTCCACTTTCTTAAAGAGGATTGTGGAAGAGGGCAGGTCATGCAAGACAGACTGGATCCGCTCCTTGAGCTGGGACGGCTCCATATCTCTCGTATCGGAGCTCCATGCAACCACCGCGCCCGGTATGGGGGCAAGCCCGTTCATATCTACCCTGACGTCGGAGCAAGTGCGCGTAAACGCAACCGCTGCGTCGGCCGCACCAGTAAGATCGTCAGCCAGAATGACCAGGGCTTCGGGCGATTCTCCAATCATCTCTGTTGCTCTGGCGGACATTCGCTCTCAAGGACCCCAGTAGGCGCATTGTTTCGAAAATATGAAAATAATGTCAAGATAATTTCCAAAAACAGAAGTATTTGGAAATATCAGCCTGGCCCACCGCCTTCGAATCCCGCGCCTTCAGCTCTCGTTGACGATCCGCGATCGCTACCCCTATAGTTAGGTCGCATGTATCGCAATATATCTTGCGTATTACGCAAGATATGCGTTGAGAGTGCTTGCGTACCCAAGGAGTGTTCGGTGAGAAAAGGCCTGGTTTTGCTGAATGTATTGTTGACGGCGGTGAGCGCGCTTGCTTCAGGACCTTCTTTCACGCCCGATGTGCGATTTACGGGACCGACGGCCAAGGGTYGGAACAGAGTAGGTCAGGCGAATTGGAGTGCTGATGCCGGCACGATTACGGGAAAGCCGGCAGGAAACGGCGGAGGCTGGCTCGTACTGGACAATTCATACCAGGACGTCAGCTTCTATACGGAGTTTCGTTGTGAAGATAGTTGCGAGACTGGAGTGTTACTCCGCGCAGAGAAGACGTCAGACGGCGGGATGAAGGGCGTCTACGTATCGCTCGATGATTCAACGCTAAACACCTACGCGGTGACGATCGATCCTAATGGAAAGATGGTGAAGCAAGAGAAGCTGCCGCGTGGTGGCGTGCTGGCTCGTCTAACTCCTCCTCCTTCTTCTTCTCAATCACAGAGTGACAACCGGCCCCGGCCGCAGAGCCCCAACGTCGATCTTCCTCTTAAACCTGCCGATACCTCCCTCCGAGCTCACGAGTGGAACTCGGTGGAGATCTTCTTTGACGCCAATACTGTCCGGTCATTTCTCAATGATGGCCGCCAGCAAGGGGCGATGGTCGAAGACGGTGGCTATGGGCCTGTAGCGTTGTATGCCGGTGGCAAGGGTGCAGTCCAGTTTCGCAACGTCGCTTACATGGACATGTCTCTGAAGACACGGGATGAGGAGAAGGTCGGTCCATACTTCCGGAAACAGAGATTGAGCGACTTCTATTATTCGTGGGGAACAGCGGCTGCGGACTTCAACAAGGACGGTGTACTCGATGTCGTCTCCGGGCCTTACATCTACTACGGTCCCGACTATCGGAAGTCTCGGGAGATCTACTATGCATTCCCCTCGAATCCCTTGACCGAGTTTGCGGGCGATTCGACGATGGAGTTTGCCGCGGACTTCGACGGAGACGGCTGGCCAGACATCCTCACCGTAAACTTTGGCGGCGGCCCTGGGGCACAGCTCTACATCAATCCAAAGGGTGAGAATCGTCGCTGGCAGAAGTATGCGGTAGGCACAGGGGTGCAAAGCGAGATCGCGCTACTGCGGGATATCGACGGAGATGGGAAGCCGGAGCTGGTTTACAGCGGTGCTGGACACGTCCGCTATGCGAAGCCCGATCCCGCCAGACCCACAGAGAAATGGGTGGTGCATGACATCTCCGACGCCGGTTACGGCGTCGCCCATGGAATCGGTGTTGGGGATATCAACGGTGATGGACGGCTCGACGTCATAAACCCTTACGGCTGGTGGGAGCAGCCGGCGGCTGGAGCCGACTCAGGTCCGTGGACCTATCATCCCGCCGCTTTCGCGCAGTTCGGCCGAGGTCTGATGGGCGGGAGTGTGATGGCGGTCTATGACGTGAACGGTGACGGGAAGAACGATGTTGTGACGTCACTCAATGCTCATGGATGGGGGCTTGGCTGGTATGAGCAGAAGCGGGACAGCTCAGGCAAGATCAGTTTCACCGAGCACATGGTCATGAATGACCGGTCAGCCAAAAACGCCGGCGGTGTAGTGTTCTCGGAACTGCACGGCACATCGTATGCGGATGTTGATGGCGATGGAATCCCGGACTTTATCGCAGGGAAGCGCTACTTCTCCCACCTCGATACAAATATCGACCCTGACCCGAGAGGGGCTCCGGTGCTGTACTG
>NZ_JBFRCY010000550.1:0-5842 GCF_052113305.1 Terriglobus sp. YAF25 | reverse complement strand
TCCCGCGAGCAGCCAAATCCCCGTCCGCGCGTTTGGATAAGCAGGACTCTGCAAGGTTGGAGAAGCGTTCAGTTGGATTCCGAATCGCGATACCTGGTCGAAAGCAAAACGGCGATAGAACTCGCAGCCTTCGTTGTCTCCCTGGTTATGCCCAGTGCATTGCAGGTACTGCACGAGTCCTACGTTGTCTCCGTCGCCGGTGAGCCAGGATTCGGCATCGAGAAGTCCTCCTTGTTGACCGCCAGCGGAGTTGATGAATAGTTTGAGCCCCTGGTAATTCTGTCGGCTTCCGGTCAGCGTGTCATCGTTACCGTTGAGGTAGTTGAACGTCATGCCCGTCATGGCGCCGTGGTAAGGGCCCGCTGGAGGCTGATGCGAGACCACAGTCGAGAAGTTGAACGGAACATAGTTGCCGCCGAAGTTGCTGGTCGAGTTTGCCGTTTTCCAGCCGAAGTATCCCTGCTTCTGCTGACTATGGCTCAGCGGATTAAAAGCTCCGTTTACACCGACACCTTCGTTGTTATAACTATTCGTCGGGATGGCCGGGCGAATCCTATAGTCGGAATTGTCCGTAGTGAGTTCTCCTGAGATCGAGTCACAAGCGGCAGTGCCGCAACCGGCGGAGACGAGATTCGCCTGGATATTGTTCGGCCCCATTGTTTCCATATTCCACGGGAGGTGGACCTGGTTGGCGGTCACTTGGGGACGAGCTGTAATGCTTTTTCGATCAGAGGAGATAGCGCCGAGAGAGCAAACATAATTGGCACCGTCGAAATAAACGATACCGCCGGAAGTGGAACAAGCAATTGTTTGCGATTGAGAGCGGGCACAGAAGACCAGCAATAGGGCAGCCGCTACCCAAAGAACACGGGTAGAGCATTTTGCCTGTAGGTGTAGTGTAGGGATCCCGCATCTATGGGCGTTTTCCGCAATGAAAACGCCGCTGCACTTCCCTTCCGGGCTACCCAGCAACAGGGAAAATGCTCTAGCGTGACGACTTCTCATTGAAAGCATATGAACCTCGGCCTACATTAACGAGTCGTGAATGAGCACTCAGGAGTCTCACCCGCAAAAGTCCTTGTCTTACGCTTTGCTGCGCCTTCCGCCGKAGCGGGTAACGGCGGTTAAAGTTCAGAGGGCGAACATTCGACGTATGCACAACTGGGGGAGGGGGGACTCGAACAATCGGGTGGTATTTGAGACCTGGTGAGGCTACGGTGACCACTTCGTTCCTCCATATCCATTCTTATACGATTTGCTCCTTATGCCGCATCCCTCTGGCAGGTCGATGCGCGCTCCATGCCGGTCACGGTAAAGTAGGCTCATCTACTTTTTCGAAAGAAAACAGGTCATGACCTTGTTCTCGGCTCCTTCTTTGCAGACACGGATGCGGTCAAAGCAGCCCATTCAACCGTTGCAACTGGCGATCTTTGTTGTACTTTCTTCGTTGCTGGCGCTCGTCAGAGGATATCGGGGCAGCAGTCTCTTTTCGATCTCTGATGTAGAGTGGTACATCGCTCTCGCCGAAGGCCATGTTGAGCGTGTCATGCAGCCTTTCGCCATGCGTCAACTGCAGCCTTTGGTCGTTCGTGGCCTTTCGCATCTGACAGGTTTTTCTGTCTATTCGATCTTTATTGCTCTCGGGATCGTTTCGGTCGTTGCCGTACTGACGATCGTTGGTGGTCTTCTATTGCGCTCGGGGACACCGGTGTGGATCCTGATTGCTACAGGCGGTTGTTTCTTCTGGGCTGATCTGGTCCGGGGACTGGCGCTTCCCGATCTCTGGTATGCAGCGCTGTTGTCGATCATGCTCTACGCTTTGGCAAATCATCAGACGCTAGCGGCGATACTTATGTTGTTTCCGCTTTCGCTCTCGCGAGAATCCACCTTGTTGGTGCTGTTATGCCTGCTGTTGGCTACCTGGTGGCGTCTGAGTGTAGTCGAGCGCGTACTTGCTTTTGTAGCAACCTTTGCAGGTTCCTTCATTACTAGCCGGCTGAGCGCGAACGCCCTGGCGAACCAGCAACATGTTCCGGGTTCGCTCTATGTTCTGGGCAAAATCCCCTGGAATTTTTTTAAGAATGTTATTGGAGCTTATCCGTGGACACCCGGCATGAACATATGTACACCTGCCTGGCAGATACATTTGCCATTCGGTCCCATCAAAGCCTTTGGTGTCTGCGAGTGGGTGCTGTCTTTGCCGTTGACGACGCTTTTTGATGGCCTGACACGCTTTGGGCTTTTCCCGTTGCTTCTGCTTTTCTTTTTTCCTATTCGTACGTGGCGTTCGTTGTGGCGTGAAAGCCTTTTTCTGCGCTTCTGCTTGATTTACGGCGTGATCTCGTTTTTGCTGGCGCCGATGCTGGGAACAGCGGTGCCGCGGTTGTTCGGCTATGCCTGGCCGGTCTTTATGCTTGCTGTTCCGGCTTGCCTTCCGCCGATCTTCAAGAGCGGCGCAAAGGCGTGGGGGTTTCTGGCGATTCATCTGGTTGTGAGCTATCTGCCGGATATAGAGGCGCCATTGCAGATCTCTCTGCCCCTGGCGATTGTCGGTTATGTGGTGGGTTGGTGGCTGCTTCGGGTAGCGAAAGAGGCACCGGAAGCGCAGCCTGCTGCGGTCCTTGCCTTTGGCTAGGGCATTTTTCCTGTTGCCGGATATCCCGGGAGGAGCGTGCAGCGGCGTTTTCATTGAGGAAAACGTCCACAGGTGCGGAAGTCCTACACGACACCTACAGAGAAAACACTCTATCGTGCAGGCCAGGCCCACTTCGGTGTGTTGAAGAGTGTGGCTGACTCCAGTGTGGTCTCTCCGAATGATTTGATCAGGTGCAAGTGAGCGCAACCGGATTCGGCGAGGATGTTTTCGACCAGGGCTTGCGCGTGAGAGACGATGATGATCTGTGTGTTGCGTGAGGCGGCGCGGATCAACCTTGCCAGTGCAGGCAGCAGGTCCGGATGGAGGCTGGTCTCCGGTTCGTTAAGGACCAACAGCTCCGGTGGCCGCGGAGTCAGCAGAGCGGCAGTCAGATGCAGTACCGGAGAGAAGGTGCCGATCTGCGCCGTGCGTACGGGAGAGTCCGCGTCGGTGCGGAAGTGATCGTAGAAGCGCCAGCTTCGAATCGACTCGCGAACGGCGAGCATCTCCGGTGCACGTTGGGGATCGGGGATACTGGCGAGCATGCTGTCGGTGTCGGCGAGGTGCTGGGTCAGCATGACCGGTTCTTCGTCCCTGGTGGTGGAGAGCCAGACGAAGTTATTACGGCGGTCGACCATCGCGGAGGCTCTGCGATAGAGGGGGCCGTTCCAGATGCACTCCCGCTTGATGCGTGGGTCTAGTCCAAACATTGTCTGGGAGGGTATCGGGTAACCGAGATCGATGCTGTATCCGTAGAGATCGCCGCCGAAGCCGAGCATAAGGCTTGCAGAGTTCCTGCCGGCCAGGGGTTCGATCTTATGTTCGCCCTGCCGCACGCTGCGTGCGATAGTTTCAGGACCAGCCCAGAAGGTGGAGGGGAGCCCGCCCTCACGCGCCAGCGAACCCACGACGGCGTTCTGCGCTGCATCCGCAAGCAGATGTAACGAACGGTAGATATTGGACTTTCCGCTGCCATTAGCTCCGGTGACGACGCTGAGCTGCCCCAGGGGAAGAACGAGATCGCGAATGGAGCGGTATCCCTGGATGGCGATGGTGCGAATCATAGAAGCAGCATAGCTGGTTGCAGCATAGCTGTTGCACCCCGAAAATGGCTGATTTCTTGTGGAGGAACGACGGTGACTCCGTGCTATGCTCCCGTCGTGCCCACTACTGTTGCAGCGCCTGCTACCGAGAGATCGCGGCACTCCGCCGTCGTGCGTGTCACGCACTGGATCACGGTGCTTTGTTTTGTGGCACTGCTGGTGACCGGTATAGAGATTCTTCTCTCGCACCCGCGATTCTATTGGGGAGAGACCGGCAATGTGAACATGCATCCGTTGTTCACACTGCATGTGCCGTCGTCCCGCGCCATGGTGCCCACGGGATACGCCGTGCTGCCGGATCAGAACGGATGGAGCCGCTATCTGCACTTCGAGGCGGCATGGCTGATTGTTCTAACGGGTATCGTCTATGTGCTGGCGAGTCTATGGAACGGACATCTTCGCCGCGATCTTCTGCCGGCACGTGAACAGCGTAACTGGAAGGCATACACGGCAGTGTTGGGTAGATATCTTCACCGCGCTCCGGTAAAAGAGCGCGGGGCCTATAACGCTGTACAACGCGCGGTGTATCTGGGCGTGATCTTTGGTTTGTTTCCGTTGCTCCTCTGGACTGGTCTAGCGTTGTCGCCTGCCGTTGCTTCCGTTGCTCCGTGGGCAGTGGAGGCTCTCGGGGGACGGCAGTCTGCGCGGACGCTGCACTTCTTCGCGACTATTGCGCTGGTCTTGTTCTTTGTCGTGCATGTCATGATGGTGACGCTGGCGGGTTTCTGGAGCCGGACGCGGGCGATGGTGACCGGTGTCGTGAAGGAGGAACAGCTATGAGCATGACGCGGCGAAGGATGATTGCTGCAGCCGTGGCTGCGGGCGCCGGTGTTTCTGCTGCAGGCATAGCGGCGCGGCTGGCGCGGAGATATGGCCTGGTGCCTCCTGACAGCGGCGGTGTCTATGGTCCGGGAGAGACGCTGACCTATGCGACGCAGCGTTTGATGACCACGCACTCGACGGCGCGTGAGTTCTCTCGCAACATGATCTCGAAGGCTCCGTTTGCGAATGAGATACCGCCACTCAAAGAGGAGTTCAAGCGCMATCAGGCGGGGGGATTCAAGGACTGGAAGCTGACGATCGATGGCATGGTGGAGCATCCGGCATCGCTCTCACTTGCTGATCTCAAGACACTGCCAACGCGCAGCCAGGTTACGGAGCTGGCGTGCGAAGAGGGCTGGTCCTATATCGCTGAGTGGATCGGCACGCCGCTCTTCGAAGTCCTGCACGCTGCCGGCATGCTGCCTCAGGCTCGCTACGTTGTTTATCGTTCCATCGACCGCGATTGGTGGGAGAGTATCGACATGGCCGATGCGATGCATCCACAGACGCTGCTTACCTATGGCATGAATGATGACGATCTGCCGGTCAGGTTTGGTGGACCGCTGCGTCTTCGTCTGCCACGGCAGCTTGGCTACAAGAGCCTGAAGTTTGTCGACTCTATCACCGTAACGGACTCGATGAAGCGCTTCGGCAAGGGGCTGGGATCGTCTTCGCCGGAGGGCGGATATGCCTGGTATGCAGGCATTTAGAGCTGCAATGGGTGTGGCATAAGGGGCCGCAGACAGCGGTCCGATGGCATTTCGGCATCATAGAACCAAAGAAAGCAACTGGTGAATCTATGCTCATTCGCTCTGAATTCGATATTCAGTTCCAGCTTCCTGCTCCGATAACGATGCTCGCTATGCTGGACCTGCATCCGTCGGTCGATGCTCTCGCGCGTGAGGTGACATCGCTTGTCGTGGAGCATCTTGATGGCGGGCTGATGTCGCGGCTGGTGACCGAGAAGTATCAGGACAGCTACGGTAATCGCTGCTCACGTGTGCATTTGCCGGCTGGGGCGGTGCGGTTAAGCGGATCGAATGTGGTGGAGATCGATGGCGTGCCCGATCTGGTGAAGGTAGACGCCCAACAGGCCGAGGTGCGGGATCTTCCGGCGGCAGTGCTGCCCTTCCTGCTCGCCAGCCGCTACTGCGAGGTAGACCGGATGTGCGGTCTTGCCTGCGATCTCTTCGGGAGTGTTCCCAAGGGATGGCTGCTGGCGGTGACCATTCGTGACTGGGTTCACGATCATGTGAGCGACTGGGTTCACGATCATGTGAGC
>NZ_JBFRCY010000549.1:0-5396 GCF_052113305.1 Terriglobus sp. YAF25 | reverse complement strand
GCACCATCGGACCAACCGCGATCGGTGGAACATGCGCGATATGGATCAACCAGTGATCGGCGGCCACCGATGGGAAGAAGACCCCGAGAAACTTGCCAAAGGCAACACCCACTGCGGCGATGGTGCCTGTCTGAATCACCAGGAACAGCGTCCATCCATACAGAAAGCCCCAGAGCGGGCCGATCGCTTCGCGGAGATAGACATACTGCCCGCCGGCCTTCGGCATCATGGCAGCAAGCTCTCCATAGCTGAGCGCGCCGATGATGGTCATTAGCGCGGTTACCAGCCATGCTCCGATCAAAAGCGCGGGTGAACTGGTACCGCGAGCGATATCCGCTGCAACGATGAAGATGCCGGATCCAATCATGGATCCCATGACGATGGCAGTGGCAGAGAAAAGGCCGAGGCCCTGAACAAATTTAGGCTGCGAGGTTTCTGGCGTGGACACGTTGGCACTGTTTTACCAGTTGACGTGGAAGGTTGCCAGTTCGGAATCTTGCAAAGAGCTCCCGCCGAAATACGAAAAGATTCGTCGTTATCGGAACTTCCCTAACCAGAGCAACGTAGCCATGTCTAAGAGCTTTGTCCCTGTTGCTGGGTACTCCGAAAGTAGCGTGCAGTGGCGTTTTCATCGCGGAAAACGCCCGTAGGATGCTGAAGCCCTGGGATATACCGACAGGGAAAACGCTCTAATCGAAACCGGTTTTCAGTCTTCACAAGGAGAGCAGTCATATGAAGGGTCTGGCAGTGACGGTGTGCTGGTTAGCGTGCGCGGCGTTTGGAATGGCGCAGGAGCAGAGTCTAACGGGCAAATGGATGGCGACGGTAGATTTTTATGGCTCACCTCTTTACTGGAAGATGGAGCTCAAACAGGACGGGGAGAAGATCGCCGGGGATTTTTCTGGCGATAAAGTCGAGGGAACCTATGCCGGCGGTAAACTCCACTTTCTGGCGAAGGACACGCAGGGCGGCTCAGAAGAGCTGACAGCGACCGTAGTGAATGGCCAGATCACCGGCACCGTGATCTGGATCGACCGCTCCGACAAGGAGCATCCAGAGACGCGCACCTTTCTGGCGGACCGGATGCCGGAGCGTCCCCAGGGTCCGGCAAAGACACATGAGTTTATCCCCACCGTCTTCCATCGTCAGTTCTCTGCCCTGAACAAGCCTGTGCTGACGATCAACCCAGGCGACACCATCCATACGACCACGGTCGATGCCGGAGGTGCGGATGCGACCGGCGTAAGGCGCTCGCTTGGAGGCAATCCCGAGACCGGTCCGTTCTATGTAAGCAGCGCTATGCCGGGTGACACGCTGGTTGTCCATATCAAGTCACTCCAGCTCAATCGTGACTACGCCATCAGCACCGACGGCATCGTGCCCCGAGCACAAAGCCAGGGCATGGCTGTAACGATGAAGGACACGGGCAAAGGGGCGAAGTGGAAGCTCGATCTGGCCAAAGGCATTGCGACCCCGGAAAGCCCCGGCGAGCACATGAAGAACTATAGCGTTCCGGTTCGACCCATGCTTGGGTGCATCGCCGTAGCAGTACGGCCATCCAATGCCGCCCCGGGGACAGGAGACGACGGGAGCTATGGCGGCAATATGGATTTCAATGAGATCACCGAAGGCGCCACTGTTTATTTGCCAGTCATGGTTCCAGGAGCACTGCTGTACTTCGGCGACGGCCACGCCGTGCAGGGTGACGGAGAGACCACGGGCGATGCACTGGAGACCTCCATGGATGTGACCGTGACCGTCGATGTCATTCCCGGCAAGCGTCCGATGGAGCCTCGGATCGAGAATGCGACCCACATCATGGCGATGGGAGAAAACGGATCGATCGACGATGCTCTCAAGGAAGCCACGGAGAACATGGCGACCTGGCTCAAGGATGAGTACCACCTCACCCCAAGCGAGATCGGCATGGTCATCGGCACGGCGGCCGAATATCGCATCAGTGAAGTGGCAGACCGGAATGCAGGCGTTGTGCTCAAGATCAACAAAGAAAGGCTGAAAGGCCTGTCGAAATAAGCCTGTTCGAGCGTTGCCGCCGGTGGCGGGGTGCAGGGGGAGTTTCCCTCAAGGGCCCGCTCCGGCGACAATAGAAGACTGGCCATGAACGAGCAGATCGTCATTCGCGGAGCGCGCACCCACAATCTGAAAAACATTGACGTCGACATCCCCCATAACGCCCTGACGGTAGTCTCCGGCGTTTCTGGCTCGGGAAAGTCGTCGCTTGCCTTCGATACGGTCTACGCCGAAGGCCAGCGTCGCTATGTCGAATCGCTTTCGGCGTACGCCCGTCAGTTTCTGGAGCGGATTGAGAAGCCTGATGTCGACCACATGGAGGGACTTGCTCCAGCCATCGCCATCAAGCAGAAGAACACCACCCGGAATCCGCGTTCTACAGTTGCGACCGCGACGGAAATCTATGACTACATGCGGCTTCTGTATGCCCGTTGCGGCACGGTAACCTGCCTGCATTGCGGAGGCATCGTCCGCCGCGACACGGTCGACGAGATCGCTGCCGCCGTCCTCGGCCTGGGCGAAGGCACCCGGCTGCACGCGCTGTTCCCGATCCAGCGCCGCGACGTCCTGCTGGAACCGATGCAGGAGTTTGCCCCGGCTGCGGAAGAAGAGGCGACGGCCGCCCCAAAGCCCGTGAAAAAGGCAGCGAAGAAAAGCGCGAAGTCGAAGCCCGTCGAGGCGCCAGTCCTGGTGGATCCTACCGATGCCCAGAAGGAGCGCCTCTTCGAGCTCCGCAAGCGGGGCTACAACCGGCTCTTCCAGAACGGCAATATTGTTGAATTCTCTACCCCTGAGTCGTTGCTGGAGCTCGACTTCACCAAACCGATCTATGTGCTTGTCGACAGGCTCTCCGCCGTGGGAGCGTCCCAAGTACCGCGCCTTCCACGGTGAGCTGAAGCGCTTTGCCAAGGCCAATGACATTCCCGTCGACGTTCCCTGGTACGACTTGACTCCGGCGCAGCAGGAGATGGTGCGGCAGGGTGGAAGCGGTTTCCCGGGCATCCGGGGTTTCTTCGACCAGCTTGAGAAGAAGAAGTACAAGCTCCACGTCCGTGTCTTCCTCGCAAAGTACCGGGGTTACGCTCCCTGCCCGGTGTGCCATGGACAACGGCTCCGCGCCGAAGCACGCGCTGTTCTGTTGAACGAAAAGAACATCTGCGAGGCATCGTCGCTCACTATCACCGCAGCCCGCGAGTTCTTTGACAGCCTGAGTCTCACGCCGGCGCAGGCAGAGATCGCCGGGAAGATCCTGGAAGAGGTTCGCCAGCGTATCGGCTTCCTGGAGCAGGTTGGCCTCGATTACCTTACCCTCGACCCTCAAACCGCCGTGAACCCGGCCGCACCAAGTTGAAGCTCACAGGCGCCCGCATCCACAACCTTCGCGGCGTGGATGTCGAGATCCCGCTTAACCTTCTCTGCGTTGTCACGGGTGTCAGCGGATCGGGTAAGTCAACCCTGATCCACCAGGTCCTGTACCGCGCCCTCATGCAGCAGATGGGGCAGACCGAAGGCGGCGATCCTACGGGACTTTACCGTGAACTCACCGGCGCCCAGAACCTGAGCGAAGTGGTACTCGTCGACCAGTCGCCCATTGGCCGTACACCGCGCTCCAACCCTGTTACCTACATCAAGGCCWTCGACGCCATCCGCGATCTCTTCGCCGCGCAGCCCGACTCCAAGCGCAAGGGCTACACTGCCGGAAGCTTCAGCTTCAACGTCCCAGGCGGACGATGCGACGTCTGCGAAGGAGATGGCACAGTCACGGTCGAGATGCAGTTCCTCGCCGATGTCGAACTCCCTTGCGATGAGTGCCACGCAACCCGCTATAAAGCCGGCATCCTCGAGATCAAGTACAAGGGCAAGARCATCCATGACGTGCTGAATATGACCGTCCGCGATGCCCTGAGCTACTTCGCCGGACATCCAAAGATCGTCGACCGGCTCGCTGTCCTGGATGAGGTCGGCCTCGGCTACGTGCGTCTCGGCCAGTCGGCCACAACTCTCAGCGGCGGCGAGGCGCAACGGGTCAAGCTGGCCGCTCACCTGGCAACGGCGCGCGCCGCCATTGCGGCGCAACGCGGTGAGAGTGCGGCGAATAAGAAGGCCTCGTCCCGTACCCTTTACATTCTCGACGAGCCTACGACGGGCCTGCACTTTGACGATGTCGCGAAGCTGCTTGCAGCCTTCCGTAAGCTGATCGAAGGTGGCGGTTCCCTGCTGGTGATCGAGCACAATCTTGACGTGATCAAGAGCGCCGATTGGGTCATCGATCTCGGCCCCGAAGGTGGCTCCCGCGGCGGGCAAATTGTCGCCATCGGAACTCCCGAAGAGATTGCTGCCAACCCAGACAGCATTACCGGGAAGTGGCTTGCGCCGGTGCTCGACGTCAAACATTAAGAGGAACATCCATGGCATCGAAGACTTTTCCGGCGTCTCTGCGCCTTTTCACCTTCGGCGGAGCCCTTCTGGCCGCCACCTCCGGCCCATGGGCGCTCCCAGCTGCAGGTCAGCAACTGCCGGCCGGAACACGCTCCGTCGCCGACGAAGACCAGGACCGGGCCGAACAGTACAAGAAGGCCCAGGCTGCGCTTGACCAGCAAAACTATGCCGAAGCTGAACGGCTGCTGATCGGGCTCGTCAAGGCAGATCCGAAGAATGCCGGAATGCTTTACCAACTCGCCTTCGCACAGGAGGCACAGGAGAAGGACGATGCAGCGGAAGCCAGCTATAAAGCCGCGATCGCTGTCGATCCAAAGCAGTTCGAGTCCACCCTGGCGCTTGGTCTTATACAGGCCCGGAAGGGGCATTTGGATAGCGCGAGAGAGACGCTGCAGAAGGCAGTCGCCTTACAGCCGGGGGACGCTGCCCAGGCAAGGGTATTGAAAGCGCGGGCTTACCGGGCGCTCGCTCAGATCGACCAGGCCAAAGATCCTGCCGCGGCGCGCGACTGGCTGGTAGCAGCGCTCAAGCTTACGCCGGAAACACCCGAAGATACCCTTATGGTTGCCGAGCTTGCCGATGCTGCCGGAGATACCGTTGACGCCGAAGCCCAGTACAAAAAGCTGATGGCGAAAGGCCCCATTAGCCCCGAAATTGCTGTAAGTTACGCCCGTTACCTGCTGCGCCATGGCCAGGCCGCCGCGGCGACTCCACTGTTGGAGCAGTTGCTGGCGGCGAATCCCGATGATGCCAATCTGAAGCGTCTGCTCGCGCACCTTTATACCCAGGCAAACGATCCGGCGAAGGCCGAACCGATGTTGCGTGCTGCGCTTGCCGCGACCCCCGATGATCCATCGTTGCTGGACGATCTTGGTTCTGCACTGGTTCTGGAGAAGAAGTTCGACGAAGCGCAGCAGGTGTTCACC
>NZ_JBFRCY010000548.1:0-3209 GCF_052113305.1 Terriglobus sp. YAF25 | reverse complement strand
GCTATGACGTTGTTTCGCCACAGAGGATCTCCCGTGAATCGGAGACCTGGTTCAAACGGTGGACAGCGGCTTTGTTTTATCGAACCCTCTCGCGGATTTCCAACCATCAGCTCGCCCAGGATGTTGGAGATTTTCGACTCTTCAGCCATCGAGCGGTTAATGCCATCCGCTCTCTTCGGGAAGAACACCGGTACATGCGCGGCATGATTGCATGGCTGGGAATGAAAGAAGCCATTCTTCCCTTTCGGCGCTGTGCCCGCGCAGCAGGCGAGACTAAGTATCCGCTCGCCAAGATGCTTCGTTTTGCGTGGACAGGCATTTCATCGTTCTCCGCATTTCCACTGCGGATCAGCATCGCGGCCGGCAGCTTCCTTGGCGGAGCCGGTTTTCTGTACCTCCTGTGGGTGCTGTATCTAGCACTTTGGACGAAGACACTTATCCCTGGATGGGCATCGGTTGTCGCCATGCAGTGCACATTCTCAGGGATGCTTCTACTCGCCCTGGGCGCCGTCGGAGACTATGTCGCCCGCACCTATGAAGAKACCAAAGGCCGGCCTCTCTATGTCGTGAACGAAACTTCCAACGTCTCCTCGCCGCAGCACGGRCTTACGCGTGCGGTGCTTCTGGAAAAACCTCAGCCGCGAAAGGCGGTTGTGATCGGCGCTGATGAAGCTCCCGATCAGAGTATCGAGGCAGAGACAACGTTGAACGCACTCACGAGCCTGCGAGCATAACAATGCCTGTCGACACTTCCAAAGACATCGTTGATTGCAGCATGGATAGCGAGCTGACGTCCGTGCCTGCAGTAAAGCCAGTCCGGACGCAAAAGCCGGCCCAGGCGAGCTCCAGCAGACAGCTTAAGGACCTTGTTTTATTTACATTCTGGGCCTCCTTATACATCTTGCCGTTCATGCGCCTCTTCCTTCTTGGCTCCGATGAAGGAACACTGGATTATGGGGCAATTAGAGTCGCGCACGGCCAGGTCTTTGCGCATGACTTCTTCGAAGTGATCGGGCCGGGGACGTTCTATTGGCTTGCAGGCTTCTTTAAGGTGTTCGGAGAGACCTTTCTTGCAAGCCGCATATGTCTATTCTTCACGTCGATAGGAACGGCGCTCGCCATGTATTTCTTATCGCTCCGCATATGCAGAACGTCCCCCATAACTCCCAGCATCATCCTGGCGGCAACCTGCTTCGGAGGCCTTTGGCCGGCCATCAGCCATCATGGAGACAGCAACTTCTTTGCATTGGCCGCGGTTGTCTGCATGGTTCTGTGGCGGGAAAGGGGTAACAGAAGCCTGTTACTCCTGGCCGGTAGCCTTGCCGGCGTCACAACCTGCTTTCTTCAACCGAAGGGGCTCCTCTTATTCTGCGCGTTTCTGGTCTGGCTCTTTGTGCTGAAACTCCGCCGTACCGCTTCCCTGTCTGCTATGGCGTTACTCACCGGAAGCTACGTCAGCGTGCTTGCAGCCGTCGCACTTTATTTCTGGCACAAGGGGGCGCTGTCGGATCTGATCTATGTCAACTTTATCTGGCCATCCCAGCACTATTCGACGGTCAATGCCGTCCCCTACGCTCACGACATTCTTTCAAACTTCTGGGATCACTGGGTTGTCAGAGCAAAGGGCTTCGGATGGACAATCCCAATGGCGGCTGTTCTGATTACGCCCTTGCTGTTTGTCATCGCGCTCCCGGGCTTACTCGCGGTATTGGGTGCGCGGTTTCGGTGGAACCTGGCCAGGAATGAGATCCTGCTCTACTGGCTTGCCGGAGCCGCACTATGGCTGGGGGAGATTCATCGTAAGGATGTCACTCATCTCGTCTTCGGATCGCCGTTGCTAATGATTCTGGGTGTCCATTTTATCGACGAGTACCGGGCACCATTGGCAGTCATGGCACGGCGCCTCCTGCTGGTCTGTTCAGCCAGCCTCGGCATCTTCAATCTTCTTTGTCTGCTTTTGGCCTCGCACTCCATGACAACGCGCGCCGGCACCATCAGGACGTTCAAAAACACCGGCGTTTTCGCCGCCGTGGAAAAGTATGCCGCTCCCGGAGAAGAGATCTTCGTCTACCCATATGCGCCGAGGTATTACTTCCTGAGCGCTACAACCAACCCTACGCCTTACAGCATCCTCGTTTACAACTACAACACCCCGTCGCAGTTTCAGGAGGCGGTGCGAATTCTGGAGGAGCGCAAGGTTCGATATGTCATCTGGGACAAGAACCTGGAGCAGGTAACCTCGGTGGTCTTTCCTTCATCGACTCATGTGGCCCCTGGTGATTTCATCGTGGAGCCATATCTGGAATCGCACTACCGGCTTGTACAGGTGGTCGACGGCTTCCGGATTATGGAACGGATAGAACGCTGAAATGAAAAGGAATAGTATGGCGGCGAACGAGAAACTATCTCCAGAGTTCGATCTGTATGCGGCGTCGTACGATGCGTTGCTGGAAGACCCTGTCAGGAACCGGTTCGCGCGCGGGACGCACTATTTCCACCAGAGAAAGTGGGGCCTGATTCAGGATTTCCTGCACCGTGCAGGATTGAATACAAGCTCGCTTCGTTGGCTCGATGTAGGTTGCGGCAAAGGAGAGTTGCTGGAGTTAGCCGGAAGCCATTTTGCATGGGCAGGCGGTTGCGATCCATCTGCCGCGATGCTTGATTCCGGCACCCGCTTCGAGGTGCGCCAGCAGCAATCGCAGATCGAGCTCCCGTTTGATACCAGCTCAGCAGACTTCGTGACGGCAGTGTGTGTGTACCATCATGTTCCACTGGCAGCGAGAAAGCTGTTGATGAATGAGATCAAACGAGTCCTGTCGCCCGGGGGACTGGCCTGCATTATCGAACACAATCCCTGGAACCCGGTCACACGAGCCATTGTCAGTCGATGCCCGGTAGATGTCGACGCCGAACTTCTTACCGCGAGAGACACACAAGCGCTGATGAGAGGTTGCGGCTTTACACCAATTCTTTCTGACTATTTCCTGTATCTTCCGGAGCGCCTTTATTCTCGTATGGCTTCTCTCGAGAGCTTGCTTGCAAAGGTCCCGCTGGGCGGTCAATATGCTTTGCTGGCGCGGTCGCCTTATCTGGCTTCACTTGGGTGAGTGCACATCCCTTTCGCCAGTCTCGTCAACCAACGTCGCAAGGAGTATCGTTGTTCGCCGGAGCGCGCCTGGAGCATTTTCCCCGTAGGGGTAGAGTAGGGC
>NZ_JBFRCY010000547.1:0-3209 GCF_052113305.1 Terriglobus sp. YAF25 | reverse complement strand
GTCTTTGATCGACTTGCAGCCAAAGACGCGGAAATCACTGACATCCTGGAGATGAAAGGCTGATCCTTCCGGCGCCTTCGTCTTGATACGGAAGCAATCCACACCATCGACATCATTCATCCAGAAGGCAGGCCTGGCATCCGCCTTCTCGGAGATGATCTCGACATTGCTGAAATCGATGTTCCTCACGTGGCGTACGAAGAAACCATGTGCCGGCAGCGTGCCGAACATTCTTGGTTCCGGATAGTCGTTCGGCTTTTCTACAGGCTGAAGCGCTGCCATCTCCGAAGTGCCACCACCACGCTGATGGATATAGACGTCGCTAACCTTCACATCTTCGATATAGTGCCCAGGAACACCGCTGATGATAGAAGACAGCTCCGTATTCGCTCCATAACAGGTAATGCCGCTCATGATCACGCGCTTGAGCGTGCCTACAGGGGTTCCAACCGGCCCACGCATTCTGGTGCCAAGCCGCAAGAAGATCGGTGAGTTACGGATGTCCCGCATCGTAATGCCGACGAAGGTGATGTCTTCCAGCAGCGCTCCATCGACCGATTCGAGAGCAAAACCGCGGCAGCTTTCAAAGACGCAGTTGGAGATGGTGATGTTCTTGAAACCACCATTCGACTCCGTTCCACACTTGATGCGGCCGGTTGGAACGACCTTGAACTCAGGTGGATGCCGCTTGAAGGTTCCATCCAGCAACGTCCCAAGCTGATAGCCGCCGGTCACATAGCAGTTGGTGATCGTGACATTCTCAGTGGCACGAGCATATCCCAGGGCGAACGAGCTTTTGGGGCAGATACCGTCGTCCCACGGGGAGTTAACGCTGCAGTTCGATACACGCACGTTGCGGCAGCAGTCGATATCCATGCCGTCGCGATTGGTATCGATCTTCAGATTATCGATGGTGAGGTTATCGACGCCTGTGGCGAGGATGCCGAAGTGTCCTCCCTCAAGGATCGAGAAGTCGCGAAGAACAACATTGAAGCAGTTCTTGAGTGCTATCGCCTTGTTACCCGCTCCTGGCTTGTCGGCTTTAGGGCGATCCTTATCCGATAGTCCGCGACTGAGTCCCTTACCCCAGATCAGGCCGGTACCGAGGATCGCGAAGTCATGAATCCCCTCGCCCCAGATCAGGCTGTTGTGCCAGTGGTTATGACCGTAGTCCTGGTACTCCTCCCAGGATTGCCGTTCACCCGGAGGATCATACCCATCCGTCCCACCTTCCAGCGGTGTACTTGCTGCAAGAATGGTTGCGCCTTGCTCGATGTACAGAACGATATTGCTCTTCAAACGAATCGAATAACTGGCATACACACCCGCCGGGAATACGACCGTTCCACCTCCCGCGGCAGCTGCTGCCTCGATGGCGCGATTGATGGCAGGCGAATCAATCGTCTTACCATCCCCTTTCGCTCCATATTTTCTGACATCGAAGAGTGAACCTGCAGTGGTCGTCGGAGCCGGTGCCGCCATGGCTCGCGCTCCGACGACGGCTGGCGCTAATGCTCCGGCAACACCTGTGCCCACAAGCTTCAAAAAGTCTCTGCGAAATGCATCCATCGTGAGCTCCCTGTTGTGGTTGCTAGAGCATTTTCCCTGTTGCTGGGTATTCCGAAAGAGGAGTGCAGCGGCGTTTTCATTACGGAAAACGCCCATAGATGCGGCCCCCCTACACTACACCTACAGGAAAAATGCTCTACTGCGATACTTTCAAGAAAATGACTCCGTGTGCAGGAACGGTAGTCTGGAAGGAACTATTCAGATTCTTGAGTTCCCCCTTCCACAGATCACGCGCCTTTACCGGGCCGGTAAAGCCCAAGGTGCGGAAGTCGACTGTCGTTGTGAGAGCGGTGTGGTGCCGATTGAAGATACCCACCGCCTGCGATCCATCGGCGAGGTGGCGCGACCAGACCTCAATCGGCCCCTCGGTGCTGACTCGATCCCCCTGCTTCCCTGCCGCGTCCTGATCGACGGCGATGACTTCCTTATTCGTCAACAGGGCTAGCGTCTCCGGAGTCATCGAGGAGAGATCGTTCCCGGCGAGCAGCGGCGCCGCGAGAATCGCCCAAAGGCTCATATGGGTCCGATACTCGTCCGTCGTCATGCCGCCGTTGCCGATCTCCAGCATGTCCGGATCATTCCAATGCCCGGGTCCTGCAAAGCGCGCAAGCCCAGCCTGACTGAAACCGATCTCCGCCATCTTGGCGTACTTGTCGGAGATGTCGCCCGTCGTCCGCCACAGGTTGCCACCGACCTCAGTGCCCCAACGCCACACGGCGTCCTGGCCATACTGGCAGAGGCTATAAACAATCGGCCTTCCTGTGTTGCGAAGCGCGACGTCCATCTTCTTATAGGCATCGATCATGATCTTGTGAGCTTCTTCAGGACTCGCTGCCGCCTTCATCTGCTCTTTCAAACCGCAGAGATCATACTTCAGATAGTCGATTCCCCAGGCGGCATAGGCCTTCGCATCCTGTTCCTCGTGGCCGAGACTACCTTCAAACTTCGCACACGTCTGGCTTCCGGGCGAAGAGTAGATGCCCAGCTTCAGACCTTTGCTGTGAACGAAGTCAGCAAGCGCCTTCATATCCGGAAACTTGCTGTTCGTCTGGATGTTGCCGTTGGCGTCCCGGCCCGCTTCCCAGGTGTCATCGATATTGATGTAGACGTAGCCGGCATCGCGCATACCGCTGGAGACCATCGCCTCCGCCTGCGCGCGGATGACGGCATCGTCCACCTTATTCCGAAAATGGTTCCAGCTATTCCACCCCATCGGTGGCCGCTGGGCAAGCTGGTTAGAACTATTTTGTGCATGCGCACAGAATGAAGCAAAACAAAGCGCCAGAGCAGTAGCGCCGAACACAGAAATCCGATGCAACAGAGACATGACAAAGCCCTTTATTGGTTCCGGCCGAAGAGATCTATAGATAAAAAAGGGGGTCACGGCTGTTCGGAAGCCGTGACCCAAGAGGTAACCAACGTCTAGAAGTTGATGCGTCCGGAGAGCTGCAACTGGCGTGGACCGCGATCGCCGGTCAGATTTCCGAAGGTAGAAAAGTYGGTTGTGCCGTTCGTATTGAAACGTGCCGTGTTATCGATGGCATTGAACGATGCATGGTTGAATACGTTATAGGCCTCGCAGCGGAGCTGGAAGAGAATGCCCTCGCGGATGGGAACATTCTTGTTGAGGGCCATATCCA
>NZ_JBFRCY010000546.1:0-3217 GCF_052113305.1 Terriglobus sp. YAF25 | reverse complement strand
GGCCAAGCCACCGCCGGGAGCGATCAGGAAGCTATCGGTCTTTACCTCTTCGCCAAAACGCGGCTGGTTGCGCAACTGGTAGAAGATCATGTCGGAAAAGAACTCGCCAAAGATCACCAGGTCGAACTTCTTGGCAGCGCCAGTGCGCGTCTTTCTGCCGATATTGCTCATTTCGTCTTTTTCCTTTCCGTCGCGGCCCACTCACCCGTGGAGCTCCTTGGCACTATTCGCGGAGACAGAGAGACTGAGCGCTGTGCCGTCGCATTTCCCTTTTCCCCAATGCCGCGCAGGGCAGTCTTGGCCGCCCGTTTTCCAAGCTCGCGGCAAGCAAGATCAATGCTTGAGAGAGTAAGTCCCGTTTCGCAAAGAGGCAGCGTATTGCCGCAGCCCAGAATGCGTAACTGTCGTGGAATCTCCAGGCCTGCTACCAGTGCCGCGTCTCTTACACCCATCGCCTGCAGGTCGCTGTAGGTCATCACTCCATCAGGAATCGTCTTTGCCGCCATGAGCCGCTGCATGGCTTCGTAGCCGCTGCGATAGCCGGTATCTCCCGGCTGGGGCTCCAGAATCCACTCCTGCTTTACGRCAAGCTCCGCACTTCGCATCTCTTCCAGAAAGCCGGTGAATCGCATATCCCCAATTGGAGTGCGCGGTCCGCGCAGATAGGCGATGCGCCGACATCGGTGCTCCAACAGGTGCTGTACGGCGATCTGCCCAACCTCTGTCTCCCGGATCGCAACGCTGATCCCGTTGAAGCGCGAGGGCGGATACCCCATCAATACAACGGGAACAGTTGCTGATTCCAGCACCTGGGGCAGATCGGAAGCATCACCCCGCAGGCAGAGCAGCAATGCGTCCACCTGCCTGGAAAGATGCAGCTCGACCTCACGCTCTTCCCGTTCCGCATCGCCGTCGGCGGATGTGATCACGACGCTATAGCCGTGGGGACGCACCCCCTCGTTCACGCCGGCGACTATCTGAGCCGCGGAGGGATCCTGCAACGATGGCAGCGCCAAGCCAATGGTAAAGGTCTGGCCGGTCCGCAGACCGCGTGCCGAGATATTAGGCCGGTAGTTGAGCTCCTGCACGCGCTTCAGAACACGCGCCTTGGTCTCTTCGCTGACGTCTGTCTGGCCCCGAAGGACCTTCGAGATCGTCATCTTCGACAATTTCAGATCGTCTGCGATGTCCTGAAGACGGATCGCCATGCACCAGCCCCGGATAAGGAAAGAATTGCCTCCATCCTAACCGAGATGCACGCAAACGTATGCAGATAACCTCATTTTGGTACAGCCTTCGCTCAGCGTGACGCGCTGCCGACGCTGGAAGATTGACTCTTCCGCTCGTATGCAACCGCCTTCGTGCCGGCGTCTTCGGAGCGCCGCTGGTAGTAGTCACGCAAACGATGTGCCGTCTCATAGCTGGATGGGTACTTTACCCCGGACGCATGCGTCGCCTCCTGACGCATAATCGCGTCTTCGTCGGCGGCATGCTTGTGGAAATGGAGGGATCGAGCGTGGAAGTAGTCCGCCAGCTTTTCAAAATCCGCGCTCGTATGTGCGGTCTGTGTGAGGAGCTTAGCCTGCCGGGATGAAAGATTATCTAGCTGTTGCGTATTGCCTTCGCTCCCTGCAAGAAAAACACACGCTATAACAGCCAGAACCGGGAACCGTACGAACATACAAATCTCCTTCTACCAGCCTCTCAAGAGAGCGATGAAGAAGGCATAAGGACTCACCCGGTAAGATCGTTAAAGCGGTAGCCGATGTAGTTCTCCGTCAAGATATACCTGGGGCGGGCCGGCTCATCTTCGATCTTCCGACGAAGCTGGTTCACATACGTCCGCAGATACTCACGCTCATTGCCATACTCAGGCCCCCAGACGGACGTAAGCAGGGCATGATGCGAAAGCGGGCGGCCTAGGTGGCGCATCAACAGGTGGAGAAGATCGAACTCCTTGGGCGTAAGGTGGACAGGTTCTCCGCGTTTCAGGACGCGATGCTGAATCGGATCAATCAGAATCTCAGCACTCTCAATCGAAGCCTCGCGGTCCGTCTCAATCAGCTTTGCCCGGCGAAATGCGGCGCGGATGCGCGCAAATAACTCTCCCAGGGGAAATGGCTTTGTCACGTAGTCATCCGCTCCCGCATCAAGAGCGATAATCTTGTCTTCTTCCCGGTCCCGAACAGTTAGAACAATAATCCCAAGCAAGGGATATGACTCTCTTATCCGGCGGCATGTCGCCACACCGCCCAACCCCGGCATATTCAGATCCAAAAGAACGACGTCACACGCATGCGGATGATCGCTGAGATACTCGAGGGCCTGTTCGCCACTCGAAGTCTGGATAACTTCCAGCCCCATCGCCGAAAGCGTCTTCGACAGACTCAGCCGTAACGACTCATCATCCTCCACAATCATGATGGATCTCTTCATGATTCCCCTTCCTCTTCCGTGATCGGCAACGTAATAACAAAAGTCGTGCCTTCACCTTTATCGCTCCTGATCGTGATCGTTCCTCCGTGTGCGGTCACGGCATGTTGGGCTACCGAGAGGCCGATCCCAGTACCGTTGGCGCGATGTACGACCGTCGGACTGCGATAAAACTTTGTGAAGACGAGTTGCTGTTCTTTCGGCGAGATATAAGAACCGTGATTATGAATCGAGATCGTCGCCGTGCTTCCCTGGACCGCGACCAACACTGTCACACGCACTCCTGGATCTCCGTACTTCAGCGCATTTTCAAGAATCTGTTCGAATGCAATTTTGAGAACCGCCCGATCGGCCTCGATCGTCATACGTTCCGTTTGCTGAACGATCCCGATCTTGCCAGCTGCCCGCTCTCCAAGGACAGAGATCGTCTCTTCCAGAAGGACTCTAAGATTCACGCAGGTGAGCGTCAGAACTTTGTCCCATTCCAGACGTGCAGTTCGCAGAACCTGCTCGGTGATCAGGTTGAGCCGCTCTGCTTCCTTGCGGATCAGACCCAGCAGTTCACCGCGCTGCTCTTCAGGAAGCTCCGCTACCTCAGCCAATCCCGCGCTGGCAACAGAGATTGTCGTCAAGGGCGTCTTGAATGCATGGGCCAGGCCATCGAGCACAGACGTACGAAGTTGCTCCGAAAGGCGTTCTGATTGAGCGGTTACCTCGTTCCTTAGCGCCCGTACACGTTCCAGCGAAGACGAGATGATCGACGCTACCGAGTCGACTGTAAGGG